>OMWF01000197.1 GCA_900314665.1 uncultured Actinomycetes bacterium | reverse complement strand
TACGCATGGTAGTTCTCGTTAGGTGTGATGACCGTCTTATCCACGGTCAGTGCATGACCGTTGTAGTCAAGGGCAACCACATCGAGCGCATCATCGTCGTCGACGACCTCACGGCGAGCAACTCTATCCTGCGCTCGGTCTTCAAGGCAGCCGTCCCGGCCGACATGAAGGCCGGCGTCTACACGGTGGACGAGGCTGCCCCGCTCATCGAGAAGGCCATGGGCGACGATGTTCGCACGCTTGTGCTCATGAAGTCCCCCATCACCTACAAGCGTCTGCTGGAGAAGGTGCCTGGGCTTCCCAAGGAGCTCAACGTTGGCCCCATGTCCAAGCGCAAGGGCACCACGGAGGTAACTCCCACCTCGCACCTCATGCCCGACGAGGCACAGGCGGTGAAGGACGTCGTGGACCAGGGCGCCCACGTCTTCTTCCAGCAGGTTCCCAGCCAACCCGTCGTCGAATGGGACGACGTGAAGGACAGGTTCTAGGGTCCGTGCGCGGACCTTGGGCCTGAATAAGATCCCGCAGGCAGTGGGATAGGTCCTGGTGTCAGAGGAAAGGAAGGTACTGCCATGAGTTTTCTACAGGCATTGCTCCTGGCACTGTTTGGGTGGATGGGCTCCATCTACTCGCCGGTGCTCATAGGAGGACTCGCAGGCTGGTACACGATTGGTCGACCGCTGGTCTCGGGCATGATCATCGGCATCATCCTTGGTGACCTCCAGACCGGCATCATCATGGGTGCAGCCATCCAGATGCTCTACATCGGCCTCGTGACCCCCGGTGGCACCATGCCCGCCGACGTCAACTTTGCCGCGTGGATTGGCATCCCGCTGGCCATGGTCGCCGGCGCCGGCAAGGAGTACGCGCTTGCGCTCGCCGTGCCGCTGTCGTCGCTGGGCGTTCTCGCCGTCTACGGCCTGTGCGCCATCAACCTGTACTTCGTCCACAAGCAGGACGCCGATGTCGAGGCCGGCAAGCTCGATGCCGCTGCTCGCATCCCCATCGTTGGCCAGATCACCAACTTCGTGCTGCGCTTCTTCCCGATTCTTCTCATCAACTTCTTTGGCCAGGACCTCATCACCGCGCTTGTTAACGCCCTGCCTGTCCAGGTGACCGACATCCTCCAGATCTTCGCCAACATGCTGCCGCTCGTGGGCTTCATGCTCCTCATGCGCATGATCTGCAAGCGTGACGTCGACCTCATCCTCTTCTGCGTTGGCTTTGCGCTCATGTCCGTGCTCCAGCTCGGCATGGTCACCATCGTGATCTTCGCGCTGGGAATTGCCTACCTCGACTACCGCGGCACTGCCGCTGCTGCCCCCGAGAGGAGTGAGTAGACATGGCAAACGACATCACCACTGAAGACCAGGAGATGGGCGGCGCCAAGAAGCTCAGCAAGAGCGCCATTCGCCGCGCGTACTGGGACTGGATGTTCTACAACCTGTCCGTTCAGAACTTCGAGAGGATGCAGGGCCCGGCCATCATCAAGATGCTGGCCGACGTCCGCGAGGACCTCTACCCCGGGGACCCCAAGTCCCAGCAGGAGATGCTCGAGCGCCACGAGGTCTTCTTCAACACCGAGCCGTACCTTGGCTGCATCGTCCCCGGCATTGTCCTTGGCATGGAGGCGAGCAAGGCAGAGGGCAACGACCAGATCTCCTCTGAGTTCATCAACTCGATCAAGACCGCCCTCATGGGTCCCTTCGCCGGCATTGGTGACTCGCTGCTCCCCGGCACGCTGATCCCGATCCTGCTCTCCATCGCCCTGGGCATGTCGCCCAACGGTGAGGTCACCGGCCCAATCTTCTACATCGTGGTCTTCCTGGCCATCATGCTGCCGCTTACCTGGTTCCTCTTCTCCTATGGCGTCAAGGCCGGCGCCAATGCCGCGGAGCTGGTACTCTCGGGTGGCATCAAGGACAAGGTCACTCGTGCCGCCGAGGTCGTTGGCCTTATCGTCGTGGGCGCCATCTGCGCACAGTATGCCAAGTTCAACATTGGCCTGGTCTACACCAGCGGCGACCTTACGATCAACATCGCCGACATCCTGAACTCGATCTTCCCCGAGCTCTCGGTGCTCATCCTTTCCTTCGTGACCTACTGGCTCATGGTCAAGAAGAACTGGTCTGCCGGCAAGACCATGCTGCTCATGCTCGTGATTTCCATCGTGGGCTACTTCACCACTATCCTCACGGTCTAGTTGCAGGGCCTGTATAGCCGCTACGTCATCGTGGGGCGCGCCTGCCATTCGGCACGGCGCGCCCCACGCGCATGAGACAAAGGGAGTCTCCCTTTGTCTCATGGCCGCTTGGCACTCCCGTACATTTAGAAAAAATGACACCTAACGCTTGAAATTATGCCTACGAACAGGCTAATCTATCCAGTGCATGCGCGTCCGCCATGCAGCGTATCTGTCGGCCCCCGAGAGCAT
>OMWF01000191.1 GCA_900314665.1 uncultured Actinomycetes bacterium | reverse complement strand
GAGACTCCTCGGTTGCCAGAGGGCATCTCCGCCGGCACGCGCAGGTTGCGCGGGAGGTGCGTTCCGGGCTCTTGGGTGGAAAGCGCGGTGCCCGCGGCGCCCGCAAGCTGCGACCCTCCATCTCCAACAGATCGCTCACACGGTAAAAGGAGGACTGGCAATGTCCCAGAGGCGCACGTTCGATTCTTTAGCCATCAACAACGTCGATGATTTCATCTTTGGTGCGACCCCGCATCCGGTAACCACCAAGATGGGCATGGTCATCGGCGGCGGGCACGTCTACCCCGAGCTCAACTTCACGCTTCCTACCATCGAGCTTGACGAGACCACGATTGACAAGGCCTACACCATCTATCGCGACATCGCCAAGAACGCCCTCAAGCGTGCCCACGACCTCCATCAGGATGCGGTCCAGCTCGAGTACGAGACTACCGTCGAGTTCACGATGAATCCCGAGTGGGGCATCAAGGTCAACCAGATTCTCCTCGAGGAGATGCAGAACGCCAAGGATCAGTACGGACTGGTATCCGCCCTGCGCACCACGGTCAACGACAACCGCGAGTTTGTTCGCCCGCCGCTCATGCGCTCCGGTGAGAACTGGGACAAGATGCAGTACCTGATGGCCCAGTGCTCCAAGGACGGCGCCGACTTCATCTCCATCGAGTCGACCGGCGGCAAAGAGCTCTCCGACGACGCCATCGTCCGTGGCGACCTGGAAAAGCTCGTCTTTGCGGTAGGCGTCCTGGGCGCCAACGACATGGCCTTCCTCTGGGACCACATCGTCGACATCTGCGAGAAGAACGGCTCCATCCCTGCCGGCGACTCCGCCTGCGGCTTTGCCAACACCGCCATGGTGCTGGCCGAGAAGGGCTTCGTGCCGCGCGTCTTTGCCGCCGTTACCCGCGTCGCCCTGGTGCCGCGCGCTTTGGTGGCCTTCGAGCGCGGCGCGGTCGGTCCCTCCAAGGACTGCGCGTACGAGGGTCCGTACCTCAAGGCCATCACCGGCATGCCCATCGCCATGGAGGGCCGTTCGGCTGCCGGCGCGCACTTGAGCCAGGTGGGCAACATTGCCGGCGCCGTGCCCGACCTGTGGTCCAACGAGTCGATTCAATACATCCGCCTGCTCTCGGACATGGCCCCCACGGTGGGCATGGAGCAGCTCATCTACGACTGCCGCATGTACGAGGCCTGCAAGGATATGGCCGCCAAGCGCGCCTACCGCGACCTGCTGGTGGAGTCTGACGCCCACAACGATCCCCAGGCCTGGGTCCTGCGTCCGGACGTGGTCCTGCGCATCTCCGAGGGCATCCTCAAGGAGGACACGCCGCTCAAGCGCACCAAGGCCGCCTGCCGCCTGGCCATCGATGAGATCCGCGCCGCTCAGGCCGAGGGGCTCATTCCCACCGAGCGCAAGGACGAGAAGTGGCTCAAGCGCATGGACAAGGCCCTGGCCGGCATCCCCGACGACCCCAACGAGTTCTACCAGCAGATCAAGCCGCGCCTCGACCTCTCCACGTTCCGTCCCGAGGACTACGACCTGGAGGGCTAATCCCCCGGCGGACCGACGATGCAATTCCTTCGCAAAGTACTGCTCTTCCAAACAACAGCTAAAGGAGCACCCACCATGGCTATTCTCGACGATATCAAAGAAGCGGTCGTTGACGGTGAGACCGATGAGATCCAGGACCTGGTCCAGCAGGCCATCGACGAGGGCCTCGAGCCCGGCAAGATCATCAACGAGGGGCTTATCGGCGGCATGAACGTGGTCGCCCCGCTCTTCCGCGACGGAGAGATGTTTGTCCCCGAGGTCATGGAGTCCGCTGACACCATGAAGGCCGGCATCGAGGTCGTGAAGCCGCTGCTGGGCGAGGGCGGCGTCGAGACCAAGGGCAAGATCGCCATCGGCACCGTCGACGGCGACCTGCACGACATCGGCAAGAACACCGCGCGCTTCTCGCTCGAGGCCGAGGGCTACAAGGTGATCGACCTGGGGATCGACGTGGTGCCCGAGGTCTTTGCCAGGGAGGTTGCCGAGAAGCGCCCCAAGGTGCTGGGCATCTCGGCCCTGCTCACCACCACGGTGGGGGAGATGCCCAAGATCATCAAGGCGCTCGAGAAGGCCGGCGTGCGCGACTCGGTGCAGGTCTACGTCTCGGGGGTGCCGGTCACCCGGGAGTTGGCCGAGCGCTTTGGGGCGGACCACTACTGCGAAGACGCCCGGGACACCGTCGACTACGTCAACGAGGTCTTTGCTCGGGGTTGATGACGGGGAGAAGGTCGTCCGCCGCGGCGGCTCGGATCTTCCCCGGGGTACAATGACGAGCCACGTACGGCTTCACGCTGCCGCCCTTCTCGGACATCCGCTCCGGGGAGGCGGCGTTTTTATGGACGACGGAGGCTTTCATGGCATCTGAGCAGCCGCTCTTTACCTTGCGCCCGGCCACAACCAAAGATCTTCCCGCCATCGACGTCGTCGCCGACCCGGAGGGGATGGGCCCGATGCCCTCGGCCGATCACATCACGGTGGCGGTCAACGCCGACGACGAGGTGGTGGGCTTTCTGCGTCTGCAGGAGGCGGACGGCCTCTGGCACGTCAACCCGGTGGCGGTCTACCCCACCTGGCGCCGCTTTGGCGTGGGCCAGGCGCTGATGGGGGACGCCCTGGCCAAGACCGGCGAGCTCGGTCTGGTGGCCCGAGGCCCCTCGGTGCCGTTCTACGAGGCCCTGGGCTACGACAAGGTGGCATGGGGCCAGGTGGGCGCGGCGGTGGCCGCCGAGTGCGACGGCTGCCCCGTGCGCGAGCAGTGCCACCCCCAGCCCATGCGCAAGCGGGCATAGGCGCGGCCGACCTTCTCGCCCGTGTTTAAGCTCATAGGGACACATCTCAAGCCGTACTGGCTGCTCACCCTGCTCACCGTTGCCCTGACGGTGGTCCAGGTGGTCTCCAACCTGATGCTGCCCAACATCATGAGCAGCATGGTCAACGAGGGCGTTCTGGCCGGCGACCTGGGGCGCATCTTCTCCCAGGGCTGGGCGATGCTGGCCTGGACCCTCGTCGGTGCGGCCGCGGTGCTGGCGTGCGACTACGGTTCCTCGGTGGCCTCCATGTCGGTGGGGCGCGACCTGCGCCGGGAGGTCTTTGCCAAGACGCTGTCTCTTTCGGAGATGGACTTTGACGAGGTGGGCACCTCCTCGCTCATCACCCGCACCACCAGCGACGTGACGCAGATCGAGCGCATGACCGCCACCCTGCTGTTTACCGCCCTGACCGCGCCCGTCACGTTTGTGGGGGCCTTGGTGATGATGCTGCTCAAGGCGTCGTCGCTGGCTCTCGCGGTGGTGGCCGGGGTGGTCGTGGTGGTGGGGGTGGTGGCGACCATCCTGCGTCGGGGCATTCCGCTTCTGCGCGACCTGCGCGTGCGCATCGACGACCTCAACCAAGTCACCCGCGAGGGGCTGGTGGGCGTGCGGGTGATACGCGCCTATGCCAAGGAGGCGTACGAGGAGCGTCGCTTCTCCCAGGTAAACGCCGAGCTCCAGGACGCAACCGTGCGCACCAACCGCCTGATGGCGCTCATGATGCCCTCGATCACCTTTGTGGTGAACCTGGTGATCGTGGCCGTGATGTGGCTGGGGGCGCCGCTGGTGGGAACCGGGGGCTTCATGGTGGGAGACCTGATGGCCGTGGTCGAGTACGCCAGCATGGTGCTCTCGGCCATCACCTCGCTCTCGCTGCTCTTCTCGATCACCATGCGGGCCATCGCCTCGGCCGAGCGCATCACCGAGGTGCTCAGCCGCAAGCCTTCGGTTGCCGACCCGGCCGATCCGGTGGCGCTGGGTGACGACGAGCCGGTGACCCTTGCCCTCAACCAGGTGAGCTACACCTTTCCCCAGGCCGAGAAGCCCGCGCTCGAGGGCATAGACCTGGTGCTCGAGCCGGGAACCACCACCGCCCTCATCGGGTCCACCGGCTGCGGCAAGTCGACCCTCGCCAAGCTGCTGCTGCGCTTTGCCGACCCCACCGCCGGCTCCATCACGGCCAACGGCATCGACCTTCGTCGGCTGTCCCAGGCCGATCTGCGCCGCCGGGTCGCGTCGGTGCCTCAGAGCACGCTGCTCTTCTCGGGCACCATCGCCGACAACATCCGCTACGGACGCCCCGAGGCGACCGACGAGGAGGTCCGGCGCGCCGCGCGCATCGCCCAGGCGGACCAGTTCATCGAGGCCTTGCCAGAGGGCTATGGGGCCGCGGTGGCGCAGGGCGGCCGCAACCTCTCGGGCGGCCAGCGCCAGCGGCTGGCCATCGCCCGCGCGCTCATCTGCCGGGCCTCCGTCTACGTCTTTGACGACAGCTCGTCCGCGCTCGACTTCGCCACCGAGGCTCGGCTGCGCCAGGCGCTTGCCCGCGAGCTTCCCAACGCCGCCGTGCTGGTCATCGCCCAGCGCATCTCGGTCGCCATGGACGCCGACCGGGTGGTGGTCTTGGACGAGGGCCGCGTGGTGGGCGCGGGCACCCACGAGGAGCTGCTCGAGACGTGTTCGGTCTACCGCCAGATCGCCGCCAGCCAGCTGGCGGACGAGGACCTGGCGGCGGCCGGGCTGAGCGTCAGCGAGGGAGGAGGGCCCCATGCCGCGAATGGCCGATAAGGGCCCGCTCGCCTCGCCGGCCGCCCGGGGGGTCTCCCACGGCCCCATGCGCTTGCTGGGCACCCCCCAGAAGCCCAAGAACGCCCGGGGCACCTCGCGCCGCCTGCTTGGCTACCTGCGGCCTCATGCGGGATGGTTTGCGCTGGTGGTTGCCCTCTCGGTGGCCGCCACGGTGTTCAACATCCTGGCGCCTCGGGTCTTGGGCGACGCCACCAACGTGGTCTATGAGGGTGTATCCCAGATGGCGACGGGGGTTGAGGGGGCGTCCGTGGACCTTCACGCCATCCACCTCATCCTGACCGAGCTCGCCCTCCTCTACATCGGCTACGCGCTCTGCTTCTACCTGCAGCGCTTTGTGATGGTGCGGGTCACCCAGCGGGTGGCCTTCGACCTGCGCCGCGATTTGGAGCACAAGTTCAACCTGCTGCCCCTGTCCTACTACGACGCCCACGCCACCGGTGACGTGCTTTCGCGGGTGACCAACGACGTGGACTCGATCGCCTCGACCCTGCAGGAGGTGCTGACCCAGCTCACGGCGGCGGTGGTGACCCTGGTGGGGGTGCTGGTGATGATGCTGCTCATCTCGCCGGCCATGACGCTGATCGCGCTGGTCACGCTGCCTCTGTCCATCCTCGCCACACGGGGCATCGCCCGCCGCTCGCAACCGCTCTTCAAATCGCGCCAAGACGCCCTGGGCGCGCTCAACGGGCAGATCGAGGAGGCGTACAGCGGGCACGCGGTGGTCACCGCCTTTGCCCAGGAGCAGGCCGCCCAGCAGCGCTTTGACCGGGTGAACGAGGAGTACTACCGCTACGGGTGGAGGTCGATGTTCATCACCGGCATCATCCGTCCCGCGCTCACCTTCATCGGCAACCTCGGCTACGTGGGGGTGTGCGTGGCAGGCACCGCGCTGGCGGTGCAGGGCGTCGTCGCCCCCGGCGACATCCAGGCTTTTCTCCAGTACATGAGGAGGTTCTCCTCGCCCATTACGCGCATCGCCTCGATGGCGAACACCATCCAGTCCACCTTGGCCGCCGCCGAGCGGGCCTTTGAGTTCCTCGACGAGCCCGAGATGGACGAGGACGGGGAGGGGCTCACCGGGAGGGATTCGGGTTCGCCTGGGGACGCCGGGGTTTGTGCCGACGTGGCGAGCCCGGTCCGCGGCGAGGTCTCCTTCGAGCACGTCGACTTTGGATACGTGCCCGGCGTCCCGGTCATCCGCGACCTGAGCTTCACGGTCGGGGCGGGGCAGACGGTGGCCATCGTGGGCCCCACCGGAGCCGGCAAGTCCACCCTCATGAACCTGCTCATGCGCTTCTACGACCTCGGCGGCGGGCGCATCACCATCGACGGCGTGGACATCGCGACCGTGCCGCGGCGGCATCTGCGGCGGCATGTGGCCATGGTGCTTCAGGATCCGTGGCTCTTCTCGGGTAGCATCAGGGAGAACATTGCATACGGGCGGGAGGGGGCAACTGACGCGGAGGTGGTGCAGGCGGCCCGGGTGGCCCATGCCGACCACTTCATCCGCACCCTGCCCGCCGGCTACGACACGCGGGTGAGCGAGGAGGGCGGCAACCTCTCGGCCGGCCAGCGCCAGCTGGTGACCATCGCCCGGGCGGTGCTCTCCTCCGCCGAGCTACTCGTGCTCGACGAGGCCACAAGCTCCATCGACTCGCGAACCGAGCGGCTGGTGCAGCAGGCCATGGCCGAGATCATGGAGGGGCGCACCAGCTTTGTGATCGCCCATCGGCTCTCCACCATCCGCGACGCCGACCGCATCCTGGTGGTGCGCGACGGGGCGGTGGTGGAGCAGGGCACGCACGCCCAGCTGCTGGAGGAGGGCGGGTTCTACGCCGAGCTGTACCGCTCGCAGTTCGCCGTGACGGGGCGTTGACGACGGGCCCATGGACACCGGGGCGCTGATGGATTGACACCTGAGAGTCACGTGGCCGATGGCTTGGCGTGCTACCATCAACTGGTAGCGCGAAGGGATAACGAGGACATGCGCACGGGTCGGCTAAGGAAGCTCATGAACGATCGCGGACCAGTTCAACATCGGCACAAAGTGCCCATCGCCGTCTTTGACTTTGACGGGACCATCATCGACGGCCAGTCGTCGGTCGCCCTGGTCCTGCTGCTCATCCGCAAACGGCTGATGAGCCTGCCGGAGGCCGTGCCGGTGGGATGGTGGGGCTTGCGCTACAAGCTGCACCTGCCACACGAGCAGTACGAGGTGCGCTCGCGGGTCTTTGAGAAACTCCTGCCGCTGACGGTGGACGAGGTCGATCGGCTCTGCGACGAGCTCTACCGCAAGAAGCTGGTTCCGGAGATGCGCGAGCAGGCCGTGAACATCATCGAGCGCTATAAAAGCCACGGGGTGGAGGTGCTGATCGTCTCCGCCTCCTTTGAGTCCATCATCTCCCGCGTCGCCCGGGGCCTGGGCGTCCACCAGATCTCGACCAAGATGAAGGTCAAGGACAACCACTACACCCCCGAGTTGGCCGCCGCCCCCGTGGAGGGCTACGAGAAGCCCCACCAGCTCAAGGAGTGGGCCAATGAGCGCTATGGCGAGGGCGGGTGGCGCCTGGTCGCCGCATACGGCGACCATCACACCGACATCCCGCTGCTCTCCATGGCCGAGCACGGGTACGCCGTGGAGCCGGACTGGCTGCTGGGGCAGATGGCAAAGAGCGAGGGCTGGACGGTGCTGCGCTGGCGCAAGCACGTCAGCGAGAGCCAGAGAGACTTGCTTCTGGCCCGGGACGACGAGCTGCGATAGGTGCCGTTGGCGCCGCAAGGGAGTAACGGTTCCGTGGCGTGCCGTGGCGTTTGGCAGCCCGTCACGGTAGCTTGGATGCGTCCTGCCAAAGCGGGGCAGGCCCTCCGAGACCGAGTAGAACGGAATAGGTATGACAGACCCCTTCAACAATCATGCTGACCTGCCCTCTGACGACGAGGCGGCAAAGCTGCTCTCCCGTGCTCGTCAGGCAGATCGGGAGGGGCGCTCGTCTCTCGCGTTCCATCTTTACATCGCAGCCTTTGAGGAGCTTGAGGCGAGCGCCGGCACTTCTCGCCGGCAGGAGGCGCGCGACGCATTGAACGCGGCGTGGGACATCGCCCTGTCGCTGGGCGATAGACGCCTGGCTGAGACCGCCCTCGAGAAGCTCATGCCGTATCTCGGTCCCGAGGAGGCGGCAAACGACGCCAAGAAGCTTGCCAACCTGGCCATGTCCGACTTGAATGCGCTGGGCATCGACCCCTCGAACCTCTCCCAGATGCCCGACCTCTCGGCCCTGATGAGCTCTCTGCCGCCTGAGGTGGCGGAGATGATCGACTCCGATGAGCTCAACAACCTGCTTACCGGCGGCACCGGATTCAACGTTAAGGTCGACGACGAGGGCCCGCTCGACCAGGGCGCTGCGCGCTCGGAGCATCCGGCGGGCCCAGACCAGGCCAGCCAGTCCGAGGTAGGGCCGGTGGGCAGCGGGGCGCAGACCCCCGAGGTTCCCAAGCTCCACGGCGCCGCCGCCCCCGGCATGGTCCCGGGCAATGCGTTTGCCGGCGGCAACGATTTTGCTGCGGCCGCCCGCCAGTTCTTGAGCGGGATGATGGGCGGCGGAATGAGCAACCTGCCCTTTGGCAACGTGAACGCCCAGCCGGCGCAGCCCAAGCTGCCGCCGCTGCGCTTCTCGGACGTGCCGGGCTTCTCCGACCTCAAGCAGGTCCTGCGCTCCTACGGCATTGGCATTAACCCCAACTCCGAGCTGGGCCATCAGGCCGAGGACGACCTGCACTACCACGGCATCACCGGTCAGGTGGCTCTGCCGGCGATTGTCATCCGGGTGCCCGAGGGCACCGACCTGACGCGCCTTATCGCCGCCGCGGCGGGCGAGATGGGCGTTCCCTTTGGACAGATCAGCGTCAGCCCCACCGGGGCGCCGGCCCGGCGGCATCAGCCGCAGGAGGTCTCCATCCGGGTGCGGGGCGATATCGCGCCCACCCGCCCTGGCGAGATGCCCGCCGACTGCCTGCTCTTTCTCGACAACGCCGACCGTTGGCCGTCGGGTCTGGCCTCGCGTATGAGGCGCATCGGCGACTTTGTGAGCTCCATCGCCGCCCAGCCCGGGTCCGCCGTCATCCTCACCGTCACCGGGGACGCGATGCCCCCGCGCGACCTCTACAACCGACTTGGGCCCGAGGTCCAGGTGGTCGCAGCCCTGCCCCCCTCAGTCACCGAGCGGTATGCGGCATGGACCCAGATAGCCGCTGCTCACCCTTCCGCCGGCGATATCGACGTGGCGTTGCTGGCCATGGTGAGCGACGGCATGATGCCCGACACCTTTGAGGACGCGGTGCACGACGCCGCCACTGACGCCTGGCGCCTGGGCATGAAGGAGCACGAGCGCCATCAGGTGAGCACCATCGACGTGTTGGGGCGGCTGGCGGACTATGCCCCCGACGAGGCGGCGCGCGAGCGCATCTTGAGCGTGGTCGAGACCCAGTGGAGCACGGCGCTCGACCATCTTTCCAGCGACGATTTGGCGCTGCTGGGGATGCACCCGGTCGAGGAGCAGCCCCCCGCGATGCCGCAGGAAGATGTCGATGGAGCAACGCAAGGCAAGGCTGGACCGCAATCGAATGAGCCTCATGCATAACAGCTTTATGCGTGGTCTGCCGCCTGTTTGGCCGACATTCGCGTTATAGTTGTGCGATACGACGAGCAACGGCTGTCTAGAGCGGTCGAGCTGAAGGGGGTCTATCGATGGCGCAAGCTACTGCGGGAGAGTCCGGTAACGCCTCGCACAAACGACAACGGCGCGCGTTCCTGTCTCACGGCGATGTGCCTCTGGTGCTCCTGGGGCTGCTCGAAGAACGGTCGATGCACGGCTATGAAATGATCAAGAGCCTGGAGGAGCGCTCGGGCGGGCTGTACAAGCCCTCCGCCGGCGCCATCTACCCCACGCTCTCCATGCTCGAGGACCAGGAGCTCATCGAGTCGGTCCCCGAAGGCCGAAAGAAGGTCTTCTCGATCACGGTCGAGGGCCGCGAGTACCTCGAGGCGCATGCCGCCAACGGCCTTTGGCGCAGCATCCTCACCACTGCCGTGGAGGAGGCTCGCAACGGGGGAGCCGAGGCTCCGGCGCATGATCCGGCAGCCTTGCGGGCTCGCATCCGCACCCTCTTCGGCCAGTTCTTTGAAGCCGCCGCCGCCGCTGGCGACGATCCCGAGAAAAACGAGGAGCTCGACCACATCATCGAGCAGGCGGAGGAGGCCCTCGGGGCGCTCATCCAAGATCCGCGCTTTAACGCGGGCGCCTAACCCATAACCCAGATTACAAGGGCTAGGCGGCTCGATTGCGATGCCGCCAACGATACCCGACGAGACCACCGGCGTCGCACGCATATGCGACGCCGGTGTCGTTTCTTCGGAAGTTTGAGACGGCTCGCGCCGCCGGGACGCGGAGGTGCGGGAGCCAACGGACTGAGGGCGCATCGAATCTCGCACACGAGTCTCCGCGGAAAACCCCCAGGCCACGCCCAGAAGCCTCTCGATGCGCGATTGAGCGGATGCTCTATTGAATTTGATACAAATTTGATGATATTACTGTAGTTGCAGAGGCGGTTCGGCGGGCACCAACACGCTCGCCGCCAATCGAAAGGTCTCAAAGGGCAGCTATGGCCATCTCACGTCGAACAGATTATGCGCTGCGCCTGGTTGCGGCGCTGGCTCAGTCCGATGGAGCCCCCATGTCGGTGCGGGCTGCCGCCGAGGCTCAGCAGGTCCCCTATGCGTTTGCACGCAGCATCCAGCACGATCTGGTCCTGGCGGGTATCGTCACCTCGCGCCGCGGGGCGCATGGCGGCACGGTGCTGGCCAAGCCGGCCGATGAGCTCACGGTGCTCGACGTGATCGATGCGGTCCAAGGGGGCATCACCCTGTCTGTGTGCGTGCACGATAAGACCTGGTGCCCGCGCTCTCAGAACTGCGCCTTCCACTACCTGTGGGTAGGCGCCGACAAGCTTCTCTACGACTATCTCGAGAAAACGAGCATAGCCAAGCTCCTGAGCGATTTTGAGGAGCACGGGGCTGACGCGCGGCTGCTGCAGCTGGAAGAAGAGTTTAACGCGGCAGGACGTCATCCGGCGCCCTGCCCGGATGACTGCTGAGCTGGTCCGATGGAGCAGCAGGAGTTTCCAGAGGCGCTGACGGTGCCGCATTATGCCCGCCGCGAGGACGGCGGGCTTACCGAGGAGGGGCTGGCCCGGTTTCGCGCCCGGATGCTTGAGGCCGGCCGCGTCCTCTATCGAGACCTGCCATGGCGTCGGGTACGCGATCCGTACGCGGTGCTCGTCTCGGAGGTCATGCTGCAGCAGACCCAGGTGAGCCGGGTGCTCGACCGCTGGTCGGCTTGGATTCTGGAGTTTCCCACCGTGCAGGTGCTGGCTGAGGCGCCGGTCGCACGGGTGCTCGAAGCTTGGCAGGGCCTCGGTTACAACCGCCGTGCCCTGGGCTTGCGCCGCACCGCCGAGACCTGCTGCGAGCGCTATGGCGGCGCGCTTCCCCGCGCACATGCGGACTTGGTGTCCCTGCCGGGAGTCGGACCGGCCACGGCGGCCGGCGTGCGGGCTTTTGCCTTTGGCGAACCAGACGTCTACCTGGAGACCAATGTGCGCACCGTCATGCTCTACGAGCTCTTTCCCGGCGAGGCTAAGGTGCCGGACTCCCAACTCGCACCGTTGGTGGCGCAGACCTGCGATGACGATGACCCTCGTCGGTGGTACTACGCGCTGCTCGACTATGGCGCCTATCTCAAAAAGACGGTGCCCAACCCCTCCCGCAGAAGCGCCCACCACGCGCGGCAGTCGCGCTTTGAGGGCTCTCATCGGCAGAAACGCTCCTTCATCCTGCGCCTGCTGCTCGATGCGCAGGGGGTGGGAGCGCTTGACGTGGCTCAGGTAGCGGCCGCCTTGGGCGCCTACGAGCAGCGGGCAACCCGACCCGCTCCGAGCTTTGACGAGGTGCGGGGCATCTTGGACGAGCTCGCGCGCGACGGCATGGCCCAGGAAAGCGACCAGGGCCTCTGGACAGTGACCGACCGCTAAATGTTGTCGCCGTTGACACAGTCCCTGTTGGCAACACCAAAGGCGGCTTTGCCTTCGGCGTGAAGGGCAGATGCCATCTGCGAGAAGGACACGTCCTCGCGGGCGGCGAGGGCGGACACGTCGTCTGCCTCCGCTCGCAACCAGAGGCGGTCGGGGTGCTCCCGGTCTCCGGCCAGCATCGATTTGAAGCGCACCAGCCCCCACGAGGTCCTCGCCGTGTCGTAGCTGCGCCGCGCCACGGTGCGCAGCACCGAGCGGCGGCGCAGGCCGAGCGTGCCGGTGAGCCGGTGGGTGAGCTCTGCCAGCCGGTCGGCGTCGAGCGGCGCGGCGAGCACGTTGAGGTTGATGCCGAGACGACCCTTCTTCATGGCGATGGGCTCCTGCCACACGTCCAGAGCGCCGGCGGCGAGCAGGCGTCGGCAGGCGTCGGCGGCCGCCTCCCCGCTCAGATGGTCGAGGTTGCAGTCGAGCAGCACCACCTCCTCGACCGGCAGGTCGTCGGCGAGGGCGCCGCCGGCGTGGTCTGAGCCGTCAGTCCGCGCCGCCGCTTCGAGTCCGGCGGCGTCAAGCGGCCTTCCCACGATGACGCGCAGGACGTTGGGCATCCCCTCGAGCACCTTGGTGCCGGCGCCCAGGCCGATGGCCTGGGGCACCATGGGCGGCAGGGGTCCAAAGCCGCCCGCCAGCTCGGCGATGACGGCGGCCCCGGTGGGGGTGGTGAGCTCGGTGGCGGCGCCGCCGGACACGACTGGCAGGCCCTTCACGAGAAGCGCGGTGGCAGGAGCCGGCACGGGCAGGATGCCATGGGCCGCCTTCACCGTGCCCGACCCGAGGGCGATGGGTGTGGCTATCAAGCGCAGCGGATCTTCACGCGAGAGCGCATCGACGATAAGCGCGCAGCTCACAATGTCGCCGATGGAGTCGAGGGCGCCCACCTCGTGGAAGGCGACCTCCTCCAGGGATGTGCCGTGGACTTGGGATTCGGCTGCGGCCACGCGCGAGAAGATGGCGATGGACAAGTCGCGCGCCCTTGAGGGCAGATCCGACTGCTCCAGGCGGGCCTTGATGTCCGACCAATGGACGTGGCTGTGGCCGGTGGCGTGGTGGTGCTCATGTAGACGCCCGTGGTGGTGATCGTGCGGTCCGTCGTGCTCGGGACCTGCGGCGCTAAGCGCACACGGGGCGTCTGCCTCCCGGCCGGTGTGACGGTCGATCATCTTTACCTGCCAGGCGGCGATGCCGCCGTTCGTTACCCGGTCCCGCTCCACCTGCAAGGCGGGCTCAAAGCCGTGAAGGTCGCACTGAAGCTGCTCCAGCGAGTAGCAACCGAGTTGTTCGGCGGCATCGAGCAGGGCGGCGACCAGCTTGTCGCCGGAGGCACCGCTGG
>OMWF01000068.1 GCA_900314665.1 uncultured Actinomycetes bacterium | reverse complement strand
CCGTTGTCGTCAAGCTGCGGGGACACCACAATCATGTCGGGCACGTAGGCATTGGCGACAAAGACAAAGTCCTCGTCCAGGTTTGCCCCGACGCCCTGGTAGTACAGGCCGCCGCGGCCAGGGCAATGGATGTAGAGCGCGTAGGGCTCGCTGCCGTCATAGCTGCTGGGGACATGGATGCTGAAGTGGATGTCTCCCAAGTCAGAGCCGGTCAGCGTGTCGTCGACCACAAACCCCCGTCGGCGGATGGTGCCCGGCACCAGCGTCAGCTGCGCCACGTCCTCATCGCTTGCCTTCTGCAGCACGAGCTGGTCTGGATCGGGCTCATCGGCCTCAGATTCGACGGAATCCTGGGCCCTCGACCCGCAGCCGGTGAGAAGGGACAAGGCCAGCAGGACCAGGAGCACCGCGAGCAGTATCAGCGCGATCTTCCGCATTTGCGCATGTTGGCGTGTCGCAATCACCTGCGACCCTCCTTCCGGCGTCAGAGGCGCCCCCTGGTGCGGCCGACGCCCCGGGGGCGACCAGCGCCCCCAAGCCTGACCGGCCCTCGGGCGTCATCGCGCCCCCCTGCAGCTTAGTCCCCTCTGAGAGGGGATGTGGTTCAAGCTCTTGAACCGTTCCGCCGATTGCGTATTTCTCGCTTAGATGTCCGAATATGGCTATTATCCAGCCGCTTCCGACGTACCATCTGAGTTGTCGAGAGGAAGGGACCCATGCCCACCGGACTCACCGAAGACCAGCTGTACAGCGCCTTTGCCTCCAAGGATGTGCGTTTTGACGGGCACTTCTTTGTGGGCGTCCGCTCCACCGGCATCTACTGCCGGCCGGTTTGCACCGCCAAGATGCCCAAGCGGGAGAACTGCGTCTTCTTTGCCAGCGCCGCCGAGGCCGAGGCCGCCGGCTTCAGGCCCTGCCTCACCTGCCGGCCAGAGCTGGCGCCGGGCCTGGCCCCGGTCGACGCCAACGCTAGCCTGGCCAGACGCGCCGCCGCGCTGCTGCAGGAGGACTGCGCCAGCCGCCAGAGCCTCGAGGCGCTTGCCGGAAGGCTGGGCTGCACGAGCCGTCATCTACGGCGCGTCTTTGGTGAGGAATACCGCATCACGCCCGTCCAGTACCTGCAAACCTGCCGGCTGCTGCTGGCCAAGGAGCTACTCACCGACACCGGCCTGCCCGTCTCGCAAGTGGCCCGAACCGCAGGCTTTGGCAGCACGCGCCGGATGAACGACCTCTTTCGCACGCAGTACCATCTCACCCCCAGCGCCCTGCGCAAGCAGGCCAGAGCCAGCGGCACGCCGAGCCGCGTCATGGTCAACCTGGGCTACCGCCCTCCCTACCGCTTCGCAGAGCTGCTCGGTTTTCTGGAGCTGCGCGCGATTCCCGGAGTGGAGACGGTCCGCGACGGTCGCTACTACCGAACTGCTCGCCACCTCACCGCGCAAGGTAGCGAGGTCGCCGGCTGGATCTCGGTCGGCCACGACCCCCGGCGCCAGACCTTGTCCGTCGAGGTCAGCGCCTCGCTGCTGCCGGTGCTTCCACGGGTGCTGGCGCAGGTCCGGAGGCTCTTTGACCTGGGCTGCCAGCCGGAGCCCATCTATCAAGCACTGGCAGGCTCGATGAACGCGCTCAAGCCGGGGCTCTGCGTTGAGGGCACGCGCGTGCCCGGCTGCTACGACCCCTTTGAGACGGCCGTCCGCGCCATCTTGGGCCAGCAGATCACCGTCAAAGCCGCCAGCACCTTAGCCGGGCGCATGGCCAACCGACTAGGGACGCCCGTAGAGACCGGGGTTCCCAACCTCACCCGCCTCTTCCCCACCGCGTCGGAGCTCGCCAGCCACGGCGAGAAGCTCGTGGACGAGCTAGGGCAGCTGGGCGTGGTCTCGGCGCGCGGCCGCTCCATCGTGCAGCTGGCACACGAGGTAGCGGCAGGCTCCATCAGCCTCGACCCCTTCTCGGACGTCTCCGAGCAGATCGAGCAGCTCCTGAGCCTGAAGGGCATTGGCCCCTGGACCGCGCAGTACATCGCCATGCGCTCGCTCTCTTGGCCGGACTCGTTCATGGAGACCGATGTGGGCATCAAGCACGCCCTGGCCCCGATGACCCCCAAGGAGGCGCTCGCCGCCTCTGAGGCGTGGCGGCCTTGGCGCAGCTACGCAATGCTCAACCTATGGAATTCGCTAGGATAGCGCCCCTGCGCCTCCTAGCCTCCGAGAAAGGACGCCCCGTGTACTACCGCTGCGAATACGAGTCGCCCCTGGGCACCATCGCCTTGGGCAGCAATGGCACGGCTTTGACTGGCCTGTGGTTTGTCGGCCAGAAGTACTTTGCCCAGGGACTCCCCGACGACGCCAAGCGAGTGCGCACCGACGAGCTTCCCGTCTTCTCTCAGACCAAGCGCTGGCTGGACACGTATTTCTCGGGAGAGGAGCCAGACTTCACGCCGCCGCTTGAGGTGGAAGGCACCCCCTTTAGGCGCGAGGTCTGCCAGGCGCTGCTCGAGATTCCCTACGGCCAGACCGCGACGTACGGCGACATTGCCCAGAAGCTGAGCGAGAAGCGCGACGGCACGCGCACCTCGGCGCGGGCGGTGGGCGGTGCGGTGGGACACAACCCCATCTCGCTCATCATCCCGTGCCACCGCGTGGTGGGTGCGAGCGGCAGCCTGACGGGGTACGCCGGCGGCATCGACCGCAAGCTCAAGCTGCTCACGATGGAGGGCGCCAACCTGAACGGATGCTTCATCCCCAAGCACAGCACGGCAATGTAGGTTGTCTTGCCTCGGCCTATTCCCAGCTTGTCACCGTGTACTCGCGGACTGCATCCTCGTTGAGGGTCACACCGAGGCCTGGACGGTCGGGTGCGAACACGCGGCCGTCGCGCATGTCGATGCGCTCGTTGATGAGGCTGCCTCCGGGATTATCGAAGTCCATGAACTCGCAGGGGTAGCTGACCTGCTTCAAACCGCAGCCCATGTGCACGATGGCCATGGCGCCCAGAGCGCTCTCCGACTGCGAGCCGATCATCATTGGGCGGTGGAAGGCTTCGCAGAGCGCCGCGATTTTGCGCCCATAAGTAAAGCCCACCCGCGGAATCTTGATCATGATGATAGACAGGGCATCTATATCGATTTGATGCGCTACGTCATAGATGGTGAAGTTGCTCTCGTCGCCCGTGATGGGGATGTCGATGCCGTGCGCCAGGCGAACGCGGTCGCGCTCGTTGGTGTCTGAGATGGGCTCCTCAAAATAGTTGAGTTTGCCTTGCAGCGCGTCGGCCACCTTCTTGGCACCAAAGTACGTATAGCTCATGTTGCCGTCGATGTAGAGGATCGTGTCCGGGGTCACCACCTCGCGTAGGGCTTCAATGCGGGCGATGTCCTCGTCCGGGGCAAGGCCGCCTTTGACCTTGAAGGCCCGATATCCGCGCTGGTTGAGTCCGCGCGCCTGCTCGACCATCTGGTCGACGGGACCCATCCAGAGGATGCGCGACGGCACGATGGAGTCGCGATAGCCGCCGAAGAGCTTGTAGAGCGGCACCCCCAGCTTCTTGCCGATGGCATCCCACAGCGCCACGTCGATACCGCCTTTAGCGGCGAGATTGCGCTTGATGTAGGCCATCTTCTCATGGACCTTTTCGAGGTCAAACGCATCGAGGCCAACGATAAGCGGGGCCAGCAGGTGGTTGATGGCGTAGACCATGCCTGGTTGGGTCTCACCGTAGATGTGCTCGCGAGGGATGGCCTCGGAGATGCCCTCGGTGCCGTCTTCGCAGGTGATGCGTACAAGCACGTGCGCCTGGCAGGTCATGTTGCCGGTAGCCCACTTCACTGCGTGCGCAAGCGGCAGCGATACGGGTATGGCTTCGATTCGCTCGATCTTCATGGACGCCCCTCTCAATCAGCTGGAGACCATGATAGGCCCCATCGGATGCGTGCGTGCAGGGCCTGACACCTCTCACGCGCCCCGGCAACCTCACCGCGCACGTACGCAGCACGGTCCCGGGCGCAGCGGGGGCGGTCGCCCCCAGCTCAATGACGCACATGTAACAAAATGCGCTGTTTTGGCTTGGCAAGCCCGCTCCCATGACGCAGATGTAACAAAATGTGCGATTTCTCGCCGACTCGGCCCGAGCCCGGAGTCAAGTCCGTATTTGTGTGTAAATAGCGCAATCGCCAAACGTCTTCGCTGGTTGGTCCCTATGCGGCCTTCCTCAGGTCCTGCT
>OMWF01000031.1 GCA_900314665.1 uncultured Actinomycetes bacterium | reverse complement strand
CTCCTTATCCACGCTCATCACTAGCACAGCCGCCGTGCTCAAACCCCGCGGCTGCGTCCCCCATGATACCTGCCGACGCTACAGCTTTATGCGGAGTTGATCATCTTCCGGGCTGGTCGGCTCATTGCCCGGCAGAAACTTGCCCTTGCGGAAGGCCTCCGGGATGCGCACCGGGTACACCCCGTCAAAGCATGCGCAGCAAAACCCCGGATGGACGGTCTTGATGGACCTGACCATGCCCTCTTGCGAGATGTACGCCAAGGAATCCGCCCCGATAAACGAGCAAATCTCATCCTCTGTCATATTTGCGGCGATGAGCTGGTCCTGGGTGTCCGTATCGATGCCGTAGAAGCAAGGCCAGCGCACGCCTGGCGAGACGATGCGCATGTGAACCTCGGTCGCGCCGGCCTGTCTGAGCATCTGCACCAGCTGCTTGGAGGTGTTGCCCCTCACGATGGAGTCGTCCACCACCACAAGCCTCTTGCCGGCGATGACGCTCGGGAGCGGATTGAGCTTGAGGCGAATGCCCATCTTGCGAAGCTCCTGCGTGGGTTGAATGAACGTGCGGCCCACGTAGCGGTTCTTGACGATGCCTTCGCCAAAGGGCAGGCCCAGCTCCTGGGCATAGCCCTGGGCGGGCGGCAAGCCCGAGTCCGGCACGCCGATGACCAGGTCGGCCGTGGGGCAGGGCGCCTCATGGGCCAGCGTACGGCCCATCTCGCGGCGCGACTCGTAGACTGTGGCGCCGTCCATCACCGAGTCCGGACGGGCAAAGTAGACGTGCTCAAAGACGCAGGCCGCATGCCGGCGCATGGGCACGCCCACCTCGCTGACCAGGCCCTCCTCATTGATGCGGATAATCTCGCCGGGGGCCACGTCGCGCAGGTAGGTGGCGCCCACGATGTCCAGGCCGCAGGTCTCCGAGCACACCACGTAACCGCCGTTGTCGGGCAGCGTGCCAATGCACAGCGGGCGGATGCCGTTGGGGTCTCTGAAGGCGTACAGCGACTGGTTGTTGATGAGCACCATGGCGTAGGCGCCCTCAATGAGCTCCATGGCCTTGCGAATGCCCTCGCGCATATGGTGGGTCTCGTGGGTATAGGTGCCGATGAGACGCGCCGCCACCTCCGAGTCTGTGTTGGAGCGGAACGAGACGCCGCGGTCGAGTAGCTTTGCCCGCAGCTCGGCGGTGTTGACCAGGGTCCCGTTGTGGGCCAGGGCGATGATGTCCTCGTCGATGGCCGAGAGGTGCGGCTGGGCCGCCTCCCAGGTGGCAAAGGCGCCCGAGGTGGAGTAGCGGGTGTGGCCGATGGCCACCACGCCGGTGAGCGCAGCCAGGCTGGCCTCGTCAAAGACCTGCGAGACAAGCCCCAAGTCCTTGGTCACCGTGACGCTGTAGCGGTCGCCCACCGCGATGCCGGCCGACTCCTGCCCCCGGTGCTGCAGGGCGTGCAGTCCAAAGTAGGTGAGCCGGGACACGTCGAGGTCAGGGGCGTAGATGCCAAAGACCGCGCACGCCTCCTCCGGCCGGTCGGGCCCGTGGAACGTGCGATAGGGCAGCGGGCGCCCCTGGGCGTCAACGCGTGGCGGTGCCGGCGTATGCGCGGTGCCCATGGCAACGGACTGGTTGGAATCGCTCATCTGCTCCTGCTCCTTATCGATCATCCTGCAAAGTACCGCCACGTGGCGTGCTTTGCAGACAATGTACCCGCACTATCGCTGCCAGGCTCGGCGTTACCCGGTTGCCGCGACAGAAGCTCTAGCGGGCGCGGCGACGGGGCCCTGCTCGTAGCAGAGCACCACCGTGCGCTCGTCGTTTGTATTGTACGAGCAGGTGATGAGCGAGAAGAGGTGCGTCACCTGACTCGGTTGCACGTCGGCCTTGGCCGAGCATTTGCCAAGCTGCTCCTGCACATACGCGGTGCGGCTCTGCGCACTGCTAAAGGTTGTGGTGCGCATGTCGTCATTGGCCTGCTCGGCGTAGGCCCCGATCACGGTCAAGCGATGGGTCGCCTGCGGCGTTGCGTAGATGATGGTGGGATGTTCGTCAAAGTAGCTCTGGTCGGTATAGTTGGCCAGGCAGGCAAACATCTGGCCGTTGCGCAGATGGTGCCCATAGATGACGGTGTGAAAGTCAGACAGGTCAGCCTTGGAGTCACAGTCCATAAAGACCGCCCCGTAGATGCCCGAGCTGCTGTCAAAGGCCTCCGTCAGGTAGCGGGAGTTGTCCGTGGTCTGCACCACCGGGTAGTTGACCACCGTGTCCGGGATGGCAATCCAGCCGACAAGATCGGAGTTGATGGCCCGAAGGGCGTCCCAGTTCACGTCGAGGGTGTCAGAGGCGTCACTGCTGCTTGCCACCTGTCGCACGGCGCCCTCCGTGACGCCCGAAGTCTCCTGAATGGTGGCGTAGTGGGTCTTGCCCTCGTGGTACTGATACCAGATGTAGCCAAAGCCCAGCCCCGCCAGTACCAGCAGCCCGATGCCGATGACCAGCAAGATGTTGGATACGCGACGATTCTTGCGGCGCCTGTGGGCACGCTGCGTGACCGCTTCCGCAGAGACATCGGCTCCCGCGTCGTGGGAGGCCGGCTGAGCAGAGGCGCCGGGGCGCCTGCCTGACTGCGGCGCCTGCGCATCGGGCGCCGAGTGACGCCCGGAATGGGCTCCCCCAGGCATGTCGCGTCGATTGGCCATGGTCTCCTTGCGCTCGTCTGCCTTAAGGCGGGCAGCCCCGCATCCGCACGGGGCTGCCCGACCTCACGTCTTACTTGTCGTCCGCGGCCTCTGGCTGCGCGTTTTCGAGCAGATCCCGGGCCTTGGCGATGTCCTTATCGACCTCGTCGGCTTTGGCCTTGTTTTTCTTGCCCGAGCCGGTGATTGCGTTTTTCATTCTGGTAAAGACCGAGGGGTGCTCGGCCTTGTAGGCGGCCTCTGCCTGCTTGCGCAGCTCAAGCTCGCGACGTTCCTTCTTGGTGAGGCCGCGCATGCCCTTCTCCTGCGCACGCTTGCGGGCGGGGCGCACAAACTTGATGTCGATGAAGATCATGGCCGCCAGGAAGGCGTACGCAGCAATCATGGAACCATAGGTGATCTGCACCACGTACTCGGCGGAGATGCGCATGGCCATCCAGGAGATGACCAGGCAGACCAGGGCCCCGACGAGCGTGGCCCACCAGATCCGGCGCCAGAAGCGCTCCTTGGGCGTGTACTCGACCGGCACCGAGTTGGCGCGTTCCTGACGCTCGCGCTCCTTGGCCCGCTCCTGCTTGCGGCGCGCCTTGGGGTCCTTGGTGACAACGCCGCGCACGCTGGCGCCGGCTTGCGTTGCGGGCTTGGCGCTGGCTGCAGACTTGCGGGTCTTGCCGGTGCGCTCTTCGTCGCGGTAGCGCTGGTTCATGTAGTTGCGTTGGGTCATGCTTACCTCTCGTTTACGCGAGCTGGGCGGCGGGCACAAAGGCCGTACCGGTGATGAGCTCGTAGGCGTGCTGGTACTTCTCGGTGGTCTTGGCGATGACCTCGGCGGGGAGCTTGGGCGGGTTGCCCTGCATATCCCAGTTGGCCTTGAGCCAATCGCGCACGTACTGCTTGTCAAACGAGTCCTGGCTCTTGCCGGGCTCGTAGGCGTCGGCGGGCCAGAAGCGGGAGCTGTCCGGAGTCAGGACCTCGTCGCACAGGGCCAGCTGGCCGTCGATGATGCCAAACTCAAACTTGGTGTCGGCGATAATCACGCCGTTCTTGGCGGAGTGCTCGCTGGCAGCCAGATAGAGGGCGATTGCCTTGTCGCGCACTTGGGTGGCCATCTCGGTGCCCACCAAGTCGCAGGCGCGCTCAAAGCTGATGTTCTCGTCATGGTCGCCGACCTCGGCCTTGGTGGACGGCGTGAAGATGGGCTCGGCCAGCTTGCTGGAGTTGACCAGGCCCTCGGGAAGTACATGGCCGCAGACCGTGCCGCTCTGCTGGTACTCCTTGAGGCCCGAACCGGCCAGATAGCCGCGGACGATGCACTCCAGGGGCACCATCTCGGCCTTCTTGACCAGCATGAAGCGGCCGCGCAGGTAGTCCTTGTAAGGGACAAACTCCTCAGGCAGATCGGCCACGTCGGCGGAGATGAGGTGGTTGGGGATGATGTCCTTGAGGAAGTCGAGCCAGAAGAGCGAGATGCGGGTGAGCACCTCTCCCTTGTAGGGAATCTCATCGCCCAGGATGTAGTCGAACGCCGAGATGCGGTCTGAGGCCACCATCAGCAGCTTGTCGCCAAGGTCGTACAGGTCACGAACCTTGCCCTGCGAGGAGGGGCGGAGTTGATCGAGCGCCATGCGCGTGCTTCCTTCCTGTCGGTGCGGGTGCTGCCGGAGAGCGGCACCGATTGGGCTATCAGGCCCGCCCTGCCGGCAGGCCTGAATAAAGAGCAAATTGTATTGTACGTTCTAAAGGCCCTGATGGGCAGTGGCTCTGGGCTTCTTCCCGCGAGCGCTCAACCCCCATGCGCGCCCGTTATCCCTTGCTGCCGCGCTTCTTTCTATTTCTAGAAGCTTCGCGCTTTTGCGCCTTTTGCTGGGCGAGACGCTGAACCTCGGCCCGCTCCTCAGCCCGGCGCCGCTCGAGGGCCTGGCGAGAAGCATCGACGTTGACCAGCGGGGTCACCCCGGCTGCTTGGTTGGGATCGGGCGGAGACGCTGGCGCAGGCGGTTCGGAGCCGATCGGGGCGCACTGATCGCCCCTGGGCTGCTGCCTCTTGCGTGCCTCCATCTCCCTACGCTGCCGCTTCTCCTGCGCGCTGGCCGCCTTGCGCAGCTGCTTCTCCTGCCTCTCCTGGGTGCTTGCCACCTGGCGCTGCAGCTTCTTGGTGGCCTTCTCGGCCTTGCGGGCCGCCACCGCTGCCGACTTGGCGTCAT
>OMWF01000195.1 GCA_900314665.1 uncultured Actinomycetes bacterium | reverse complement strand
CGAGAGCATGGGCGCGTCCCGCTGCTGTTGGGCGCGCATGGCAACTGAGAAGGAGAGGAACCGTTCATGGATATCCTGGTTTTGGGTGGTGGCGGCAGGGAGCACGCGCTGGTCGTCTCGTTGGCGGCCTCCCCTCACGCGGGGACCATCTACGTGGCGCCGGGCAATGGAGGCACCGCCGCCATCGCCCAGAACGTGCCCGATCTTGACATTCTCGATTCCAACGCGGTTGCCAACTTTGCCCTGCGCAACCACGTGGGGCTGGTCGTGATCGGCCCCGAGGCCCCGCTGGTGGCGGGCGTGGCCGATGCCGTGCGCCAAGCCGGCATCCTGGTCTACGGCCCCAACGCCCAGGCGGCGCAGCTCGAGGGCTCCAAGACCTTTGCCAAAGAACTCATGCAGCGCTATCGCATCCCCACGGCGGCGTATGCGAGCTTCACCGACCGCGACGCCGCCCTCAACTACCTGACCACCCACCACGCTCCCATCGTGGTCAAGGCCGACGGCTTGGCTGCCGGCAAGGGCGTCATCGTGGCCATGCGCGACGACGAGGCGCAGGCTGCCGTCAAGAGCTGCTTTGGCGGCAAGTTTGGCCAAGCCGGGTCCCGCGTGGTCATCGAGGAGTACCTGACCGGTCCCGAGTGCTCGCTTTTGGTGTTCACCGACGGACGCACGGTGCTGCCGATGGCCACCGCGCAGGACCACAAGCGCGCCGGCGAGGGCGACACCGGTCCCAATACCGGTGGCATGGGCGTCTACTCGCCGGTGCCCATCGTCACCGACGAGGAGTACCAGCAGATGGTGGAGGCCATGCAGACCACCGTCCGCGCCCTCACCGCAGAGGGGATCCGCTATCAGGGCACGCTGTACGGCGGCTTCATGCTCACCCCGCAAGGTCCCAAGGTGCTGGAGTTCAACGTGCGCTTTGGCGACCCCGAGACGCAGGTCATCCTGCCTCGCCTGCAGACCGACCTGCTCGAGGTGATGGTGGCCACCGCGCAGATGCGCCTGAGCGAGGTGACCCTCACCTGGAGCCCCAAGTGGGCGGTCTCGGTCGTTCTGGCCTCGGGCGGCTATCCCGGATCGTACAAGAAGGGCAAGGTCATCACCGGCATCAAGCAGGCGGAGCTGCTTGACGACGTGACCGTCTACCACGCCGGCACCAAGCTTGATGAGGATGGCCGCCTGCTGACGGACGGCGGGCGCGTGCTTGACGTGACCGCCTTGGGAGACAGCTTTGAGGAAGCTCGCAAGCGCGCCTACTTGGCTTCGGCCATGATCGACTTTGAGGGCAAGTACCAGCGCAACGACATAGGAGAGCGGGCCTTGCGCGGGCGCTCGGCTTGGGAGGTGTAGGCGCTATGGCAGCCGACGATGAGGACCTAGAGGGCGTTGAGGACTGGGAAGACGAGCCCTCAACCCTGGCCATGACCCATGCCGCGCCCGGGGCGTTGGCCCAGCAGGCGCCCGCCGGCGCCCTCTCGACCGGTGCCACGCGCCCCCGCAGCGGGCTGTCCATCGACCCGCAGCAGGTGGCTGCCGAGTATCAGGCCGTCGTCCAGGCCAAGAAGCTCCAACGCGAGGGCGGGGCGGCTTCTGACGCGCAGGCTCAGGTGGACGATGCGCTGGTGGAGGAGAAGATCCTGGGCTCCAAATGCGCCTGGCGGGGGTCGTTTTTGACGGTCGACTCCGTTGACGTGCAGCTTCCCAACGGCGATGCCACGGTGCACGAGGTGGTTCGCCATCCCGGGGCGGTAGCTATCATCGCGCTCGACGGCACGGGGCGCATCCTGCTGGTTCACCAGTACCGCACCGCCCTCGAGCGGGTGACGCGCGAGATACCTGCCGGCAAGCTCGACCCGGGCGAGGATATCGAGGAGTGCGCCCGCCGCGAGCTTTCCGAGGAGACCGGCTACACCGCCGGCACCTTGCGCTACCTCATCCCGGTGGCCACCGCCGCCGGCTATTCCGATGAGATCATCCATCTCTTTATGGCCACCGACCTGACACCAGGCGAGCAGCACCCGGACTCGGATGAGTTCATCGCTGTGGAATGGGCCGACCTCAAGGACTTCATCAACGACGTGCTCGACGGCAAGGTGGAGGATAGCAAGACCATCATCGCCGCGTTTATCTGCGACGCGATTGCTCATCGGCTGTAAGGGCCTTGGGCGCGTGCCGCCATTGAATGGCACGGCATGCCAACGGAGGGGCTCTCCGGCGCTCAAAGCGCGGGGAGCCCCCTTTGCTAGTTGGAGGCCTCGGCGGAGGCCTCCGCTTGTTGCGCGGCATTTGCGCTGGCGGCGGCGGTACTCGCAGAGCTTGCGGCAGCGGCGGCACGCTGTTCCTCTGCGACGATCTGGTCGCTGACCGTGACGCCCTCCTGCACGATGTGCCTCAGCTGATTGGCGGTGAGCACGCCCGAAACCTTGCCGGCGATCTTACCGTCGGTGGTGAGCACATAGGTGGTGGGCAGCTCGGTCACGCCGTAGTCCATGAAGACGCCGCCGGTCATGTCCATCAGCACCGGAAAGGTGTAGCCGTTCTCGGAGATGTACGCCTCCACCTGCTCAAGCGACGTGTCCGAGAGGGCGGCGATCAGCTGGGAGCGGCGCTGCTCGGCGGTGGTCTGGGCAGTGCTGGCAGTGTCGGCGGCGGGGGGAGCAGCGGCGGCGCTGCTGCCGGCAGCGGGGCCGGGGGCGGCTTCTGCGTCGGATTCCGGCAGCTCGTCGTTGGGGAGCACCACCGACAGCACTGCCACGGAGGCGGTGCTGGCTGACGGGGTGCTGCTGGCTCCGGCGGGGCCGGGGGCCTCGCTTGGGGCGGCGGCAGCGCTGGGTTGGCCATCGGCGCTGGCAGAGGTCGCAGAAGCGCTTGCGGCGCTGGCGGCCTGCTGGGCGAGCTTCTCCTGCTCCTGCCTCAGGACCTCGTTGTAGAACGTCTGAAAATCGCGAAGGCCGGAGGTGGCCGCTTGCGAGCGGGTGGACCAGAACATGATGACTACGATGTCTCCCTGGTAGTCGGAGAGCGTGTGGGTCATGCCGTTCTGGTCGACCAGGGTGAAGTCGGGCGCGGTGACGTATGCCTGCGGCACCGAGAGGCCCACCTCTTCGCTGGCCGTCTCGCTGGCGACGGTGGCCTCGGTGGGGGTGGGGGTGACCGGCGTGAGGTAGCTGGTGGCGCTGTTCATCCATCCGGTGAGCAGCATGAACCCCATGAGCAGGCCGATGACGCCGGCTCCGTTGGCCGAGTGTCTCAAGAGCCAGACGCGGCGCTTGAAAGCCTGGGGGGAGCGGGTTTGCGACAAGCCCGAGCCAATCAGCATGACCCCCAACCCGGCGGCAAACGCAGCCACCGCAACCATGCCCACGGGGGTGCTCCCCATCGAGAGCGCAAATGCCAGGGCGATGAGCACCAGCGGGGTGAAGTGCGGGACCCATCCCAGGATGAGTCGCACGCCGCGGCCCAGAGCGGCGCCAAAGGAACTGCCTTGCGGCTGAGGGAGTAGCACCTCCCGCTGAAAGATTCCGGCGCGGGCGGGCATGAGCTGGAGCAACGCCAGGGCGATGACCACCACTCCGGCCACGCGGATCACCAGCAGGCGCGGCGTCTTGATGGAGGTGCCGACGCTGGCGCAGATGAGCCCCAACACCAGCAGGGCGGCCAGGGCCCCCAGCGTGAATCCGAGGAAGCGGGCGGGGGCTGGCCGGCTGGCGTCGTCGTGGGCGGGGGCGGCGTTGATCACCCCCGGCGAGAAGAACGAGAGGATGCCGGTGGCAAAGAGCAGGACGTAGATGATGACCTGGGCGACGAGCTGCATCATGGGGCACCCTCCCTCCGTCTTCTCGGCAAGCTGCACGTGCGCGTTCTGCCTATGCTACCCATCCGAGCGGGCATGCGCCTCCGGGCAAGCCCTCCACTCCACAGAAGAGCCCGTCGTGTCCGTCCTTGAGTCGACTGCCGCGCATCTGACGGCGCGGGAAAACGCCGGTAACGGCTGCGCTGAATCGCTGCCGGGCGCAAACGGCAGTGGCCGCGCGGTCGCATGCTACCATCACCAGGTGTCAATACCTGAGAACCGAGGTCCTTATGATTACAGAACGCCTGCTTTCAGACTCCGTGCGGACCATGGGCGGCGGGGCCATGAACCTCAAGCCCGTCCAGATCGACAGCCTCCCAGGCCCCAAGCCGGGCCTTCATTACATGCTCTACGTGCACGTTCCCTTCTGCGAGCGGCTCTGCCCGTATTGCTCGTTCAACCGCTTCCCCTTTGACGAGGAGCGCGCCCGGACGTACTTTGCCAGCCTGCGCGAGGAGATGCGCATGGTGGCAGACCTGGGCTATGACTTTGAGTCGCTCTACGTGGGCGGCGGCACGCCCACCATCCTGATTGACGAGCTGGCAGACACGGTCGAGCTGGCCCGCAGCCTCTTCCACATCGGCGACGTGTCCTCCGAGACCAACCCCAACCACCTGGTGCCCGGCTATCTGGAGCAGCTCTCGCAGATAGTGCAGCGCCTCTCGGTCGGAGTGCAGAGCTTTGACGACGGCCTGCTCAAGCAGATGGACCGCTACGAGAAGTATGGTTCGGGCGCAGAGATTCTGGAGCGCATCCAATCCGTCTCCGGGATGTTCAAGACCCTCAACGTCGACATGATCTTCAACTTTCCCAGCCAGACCGAGGAGATGCTGCTCCACGACCTGGAGATGGTCAAGCAGTCAGGCTGCACCCAGACCACGTTCTACCCGCTCATGGCTTCACCGGCGGTCGAGGAGTCGCTCAAGCGCACGGTGGGCAAGGTCTCCTATGACCGCGAGTACCGCTACTACAAGCTCATCGACGAGGGGCTGACCGCGCCCGACGCCACCGGCCGCGCGCCCTTCACGCACGGCAGCGCGTGGACCTTCAACGCCGCCCAGGGCTCGATGATCGACGAGTACGTGGTCGACTACGAGGAATACCCCGCCATCGGGTCGGGCGGCCTGTCCTACCTGGACGGCACGCTCTACGTCAACACCTTCTCGCTGCGCGAGTACCAGCAGGTCATCGCTTCGGGACGCATGTCCGTGATGGGGGCGTCGCACTTCTCGGAGCTGGACCGCATGCGCTACCGCTTCATGATGTCGCTGTTTGGGCTGCGTCTCGACAAGCGCCGCTGGGAGCAGGACTTTGGGCGCAGCGTGGCCGCCAGCCTCCCCCTCGAGTACCGCTTCATGAAGCTGGCGGGCGCCTTTGACGTGGATGACGACGAGCAGATCACGCTCACGCCCAAGGGCCGCTACCTGATGGTGGCGATGATGCGCCAGTTCTTCATCGGCGTGAACTCGGTCAGGGACCAGGCCCGCGCCGCGCTGCCTGCAGACGAGCACGACCTCCTCTTTGGGGACGGCACCATCACCGCACCGTGTCTCAAGGAGCGGGACCTGATGGACCTCTTCAAGGATCGAGGGGCCTCTGCGTGATGGGGCCGGCCCTTCCCGTGCCGCATCGGAGGGGCAGGGGGGTGGGGCGGCTTTTTTACGCCGCGCGCTCGCCGCTCCTGTTCAACGGCTGCGTATCGGCAGCTCACAGGGCGGGACCGAGGCCGCCTCGGGTGTATCCTGAAAGCGGTATGCAATTCAAGGTTTTTGGGAGAAGGAACCATGCCTCAAACCGCGCCTCTCGTCGGCATCATCTTGGGATCCACGTCTGACCTGCCCGCCATCGAGCCCTGCCAGAAGCAGCTTGACGAGCTGGGCGTTCCCTACGAGCTGGTGGTGTACAGCGCGCATCGCAAGCCCGCCAAGGTCCAGGAGTGGTCGAGCAGCGCTGCCGAGCGCGGCATCAAGGTGATCATCGCCGCCGCCGGCAAGGCCGCCGCCCTGCCGGGCGTGGTGGCCTCCTTCACGCCGCTACCGGTCATCGGCGTGCCCATGAAGACCAGCGACCTGGGCGGCATGGACTCGCTGCTCTCCATCGTACAGATGCCCAGCGGCGTGCCGGTGGCGACGGTGGCCATCGGGGGCGCCAAGAACGCCGCCATCTTGGCCTGCCAGATGCTGGGCACCTCGATGCCCGAGTACCGGCAGAAGATTATCGAGTTCAAGCAGGCTCAAGCCGAGGCTTGAGATAGGGAGAATCGCAGCATGAATCGCACCGAGCTCCAGGAGGGCATTAAGGACGCCCTCAAAGCGCACGACAACGTGAAGAAGATGACCCTGCGCGCCGTGCTGGCCGAGGTCAAGAACCTCGAGGTGGACACCCACGAGGAGGCCACCGAGCAGCAGGTCAACGAGATGGTCAAGCGGGTGCTCAAGCAGACGCGCGAGACGCTCGAGGGCTATCAGACCGCGGGCGACGCCGAGCACGTGGCAGAGTACGAGGCCCGCGTCAAGATTCTCGAGGGTTGCCTGCCCGAGCAGCTCTCCGGCGCGGCTCTGGAGGAGGCGGTCAAGGAGGTCATCGCCTCCACCGGCGCCTCAACCAAGAAGGACATGGGCAAGGTCATGGGTGCGCTCAACGCGCGCACTCAGGGCAACTTTGACAAGGCTGCGGCGGCTCGTATCGCCGGCGGCCTGCTTGGCTAGAGGACCCGCCTGATGGAGGACCACAGTCGAGAACCTAAGGGCGTTGAGCACAACCGAAGAGGCTTCGGCTGGACGCTGGTGCGCGTGCACCGGCGTCCTTTTGCTGGCAGAGACGTGAGCGGCGACTGATATCGGGCGCTGCTCCGGGCAGTTCCCGCGTCCCTTCTCGCCTGCGGCGTCTCGCTGCCGGCACCGTATCCCCGATTTTGAAAGGTATGAGCAAGCTACCGTGGACATCTTCTTAAGCATTATCGTGGCCTTGGCCCTGATCTTGATCAGCGGCTACTTCACCATGTCCGAGATGGCGCTGGTCTCGGCCCGCAGGACCACCATTCAGCAGGAAGCCGATGAGGGCGACGCCCGTGCCGCCCGCGCCGGCCGCCTGATGGATGACAGCGACCGGCTGCTCTCAGCCATCCAGGTCTTCATCACCTTGGCCGGCTTTGGCGCCTCCTCCTTTGCCACTGCCACCCTGGCCGACCGCTTTGGCGGGTGGCTAGCCGGCCTGGGAGTTGGCTGGCTTGCCTCGAGCGCGGGCGCCATCGCCGTGGTGGTGGTCACCCTCATCGTGTCGTACGTGACCCTCGTCATCGGCGAGCTGGTCCCCAAGCGCATCGCCCTGACCGACCCCGAGGGCTACTCCAAGCGCGTGGCCCGCCCCATCGAGGTGGCCGAGAAGATCGCCGCCCCCATCGTGGCGCTGCTCGCCCACTCCACCGAGGGCGTGGCCAGGCTCCTGCGCCTCAAGTCGGCCGACGACCGCACCCAGGTCTCCGAGGATGAGATCAAGTACCTGGTGGCCGAGCAGGACACGCTTCTCGATGAGGAGAAGCGCATGATCCATGAGATCTTTGACCTGGGCGACACGGTGGCACGCGAGGTGATGACGCCGCGCGTCGACATGATGCTCATCGAGGACGACGCCACCGTGCGCGAGACCATCGACCGCATGCGCGGCACCGGCCTCTCGCGCCTGCCGGTCTTCCATGAGGACCACGACCGCATCATCGGCGTGGCCATGGTCAAGGACCTGCTCGCCCCGCTCATCGACGACACCGATGACCAGCCCATCACCGCGTACATGCGCGACCCAATCTTCATCCCCGACACCAAGGACATCCTGCCTCTGCTCGGCGAGATGCAAACGTCACATCAACAGATGGTTATCGTTGTCGATGAGTACGGAGGTACTGCTGGCATAATCACCATCGAGGACATTGTCGAGGAGATCGT
>OMWF01000181.1 GCA_900314665.1 uncultured Actinomycetes bacterium | reverse complement strand
GAAAATGTGTCAAAGAGAACCGTCCCCGTTGACACGCGTTGACACCTCCCGTTGACACCCGCAGGCCGCCCGGACCTGATGCCCGGCCCCTAAGCTCCCAGGTGCGTTGGGAGCGTGACCACAAAGGAGGCGCCGCCCAGGGAGCTGGTCTCGATATGGACGGTTCCGCCGTGGGCTTCGGCGGCGTGCTTGACGATGGCCAGGCCCAGGCCTGTTCCGCCGGTTTCGCGCGAGCGGCTCACGTCCACGCGATAAAAGCGCTCAAAGACTCGCTCGCGCGCCTCGACCGGCACGCCGGGCCCGTTGTCGTCGACCGACACCGTGGTCCAATCGGCGTTCTGCCTAAGGCGGATGACGACCTGGCCCCTCTCGCCTCCACAGTAGCGGATCGCGTTGTCTACCAGGTTGTAGAGCATCTGTTCGAGCAGCCCCGCGTTGCCCTGGACGATCACCTCTGCCGGGCCGTCCACCCGCACGGTCACCCCGTTGTCGATGCTCTTGGGATGGAGGCGGGTTGCCACGTGCTTGGCAACCTGTACCAGGTCGACCGGCTCCGCGCCCGACTCCATGATGCTGCCCTCGTCCAGGTGCGAGAGCGTAAGCACGTCATCGACCAGCGCCCGCATGCTCTGCGCCTCATCGCAAATTAACCCGGCAAAGCGCTGGTAGTCCTCGGGGTTGGCGATGCCGTCGCGCATCAGCTCGGCATATCCGCCAATGACCTGCAGCGGCGACTTCATCTCGTGGGTCACGTTGCCGGTAAACTCGCGCCGCGCGTTAGCGGCTCGGCGCAGCTCCTGGTTGGATTTGACCAGCTCCTGGCGCTGCTCGTTGATGCGGTCGAGCAGCGGCTGCATCTCCACGTACATGTCGGCCGGGGGCTGCTGAACCAGACCCACCTCCTCGAAGGGCTTCATGATGCGCCTGGTGAGCAGCTGCGCCACCACAAAGGCGATAAACACGCCCACCAGCAGCCCTGCCAGAACCGCCGGGCTCATCTTGCCCAGGAAGGCCGTCAGCGAGTGCCGGGTCTCGCCCACGCGCACCACCGTACCGTCGGGCAGGGCCACCGCCGCGTAGAGCGTGTCCGTCCCCAGCGTCGTGGAGTAGCGGGACACGGTGGCCTCGCCCTTCTCGCGCGCCGAGACCACCTCGCTGCGGGTGTTGTGGTTCTCCATGGTGGAGGCGTCGGCCTGGGAATCGTAGAGCACGGTCCCGTCGGCGGCGATGAGGGTGCCGCGCATCTCGCCAAAGGGAAGTGCCGAGAACCACGCCGCCTCCTCCTCCGGCGTGCCGGCGGGCATGTGTCCGGCGATGTCCTCGGCCTGGGTGGCGAGGGCCGTGTCGGAGTCTCTCTCGGTGGTGTGGTAGCACATGGCCGTCACGGCGATGGCCATGGCGGTGCTAAGGGCCGCCGATACCGCGAAGAGCGCGATGAGCAGCCTGCGCGAGAGGTGCTTGCCAGAAGCAGCAGCTGCCATGGCCTACTTCTCCCAGGGGATGTCCTCGGCGCGGTACCCGATGCCGCGCATGGTCTGGACGATGTCGCCCGCCCCCTTGCAGGCGTCGTTGAGCTTCTTGCGCAGCGTCAGCACGTGCGTGTCGATGGTGCGGGTCTCGCCGGCAAAGTCGGTCTCCCACACCTCCTTGAGCAGGCGCGAGCGCGAGAGCACGTAGCCCTTGTTCTCCATCAGGTCTTGGAGCAGGCGGAACTCCTTGAGCGTGAGCTCCACCGCCACGCCGCCCGCAGTGACCTCGTGGGCGGCCGGGTCGAGGCGCACCGGGCCGCATGAGAGCAGCACGTTCTCGGTGGCGTTTGGGTCGCGGTGCGCGCGGCGCAGCAGCGCGTTGCAGCGGCTGACCAGCTCCATCATGCCAAACGGCTTGGCCAGGTAATCGTCGGCGCCGGCGTCAAGACCCATGACCTTGTCGATCTCCGTGCCCTTGGCGGTGAGCATCATGATGGGGATGTCGGCGGTGCGCTCGCGGGCGCGCAAGGTGCGCAGGATGGACATGCCGTCCGTGCGGGGGAGCATGATGTCGAGCAGAATCAGGTCGGGGAGCTGCTCGTCTTCGAGCGCCTCAAAGAACGGCTCGGCGCAGGAAAATCCACGCGCGTTGAGGCCGGCCTGCTTGAGCGCGTAGATGGCCAGCTCGCGGATGTTCTCGTCATCTTCTACGTAATAAATCATGCACCCATTGTACGAGACGGGCTCGGCTGGTGCGATGGCATCCTGGGGAGCGTTTTGGAATTGCGGCATGGTGGTCAGCGCCTACCTTCGATGCGGGCTAGCAGATATCCTTCTCGGACGCCGTACTTGGTGACGTGGATGAGCGGTGCCCCGGACGCGGTAAAGACCTCGCGGAGAAGCGCGCAGCCGGGAAGCAGCGTGTGCACCCGCTGGGCAGAGGTGCGCAGCAGCTCGTGGGCAAAGACTCCCTCGTCCTCGCGGCAGGCCGTAAAGAGCCGCTCTAGGTGCTCGGGGCGCACCTCCTTGAGCCGCACGCCTTGGTTGAAGAGGTCGCCGTACACGCGGGCGGCGGTGCGCACGGTGCCGCCCAGGCCATAGATGCTCCGGGCGCCCTCAAGCGGGATGTCCGAGGCGTCAAGCTGCGCGCGGAAGGCCTCCCCGATGCGGTCGAGCTCCTCGTCGGTGGGGATGATCTTGTCCACAAAGGCGACGTACGAGGAGAGCGACCCCTGCGGCAGGCTCACGTTTTCCATGGCGCCGCCCGGGCTGATGCGGGTGAGCTCGGTCGAGCCGCCGCCGATGTCCACCAGGGTGTCGATGCTGGCAGCCCCGCCAAAGCGGGCTCCCGCCAGCCCCAGCTTGGCCTCGTCAGCGCCGGAGACCACGTCGAGCTCCACCCCGCAGCCCTCCTCGATCTCCTGCACCGCCTCCCGTGAGTTGCTGCAGTTGCGCAGCGCGGCGGTGGCAAAGGCCCAGACCTTGTTGCAGTTGAGCAGATTGGCGCGTTTGACCTGGGTGCGCAGGGTCTTGACCGCGGCTAAGACGCCGTCCGGGGTCATTCTCCCGTGGTCCATGTAGGCAGAGAGGCCAACAGACTGCTTGGCGTCAAACACCTTGCAGATGTCAGACGGGCGAGCGCTCTTTTTCTTGGGGACGTCGTAAACGCAGAGGCGGATGGTGTTTGACCCGACGTCAATGACTCCGCAGCGGGTCACAGACGGTCCGCCGCCTTTATCGGTCTGCCCATGG
>OMWF01000190.1 GCA_900314665.1 uncultured Actinomycetes bacterium | reverse complement strand
TGGCGCTTGCCGCTCTCCTTGCCGGTGCCGCCCAGGGTGCAGCCCTGGTAGAGCGTGCAGCCATCGCCGACGATGGTGGTCTCGCCGATGACGATGCCCATGCCGTGGTCGATGAAGACCCGACGCCCGATCTGGGCGCCCGGGTGGATCTCGACGCCGGTGAAGTGGCGCGTGAAGCCGGCCAGCCAACGGGCGAGCGAATGGTGCCCGCGATTCCACAGCCAATGCTCGAAGCGATGGTTCCAGATGGCGTGCAGGCCCGAGTAGCAGAGCACCACCACCGCCGAGGAGGGAGCAGCGGGATCCTCGGCCTTTACGCGCGCAATCTCCTCGCGCATCCGTTCAAACATGAGCGTCCCCATTCACACCGTGGCCAAGCAGCTGCCTTCTGAGCAGCGCAAACCGTCTCTAGCGGCAGCTGCGACCGTCGTCTCCTTCTGTTGCGAGCAGAACCACCGCCTGGGCTGAGATGCCTTCTCCCCGACCCTCGAACCCGAGATGCTCGGTGGTAGTTGCCTTGAGCCCGATGCGGCTGGCTTCGACCCCCAGGGCAGCGGCCAGGTTGGCCCGCATCTGATCGCGATAGGGAGAGAGCTTGGGCGCCTGGGCGCTGATCACGCAATCTCCGTCCACAAAGCTAAAGCCCTGCTCACGCATCAGGGCAGCGACCCTGCCCAAGAGCTTGAGCGAATCGGCCCCCTCCCAGGCGGGGTCCGTATCGGGGAAGAGCTTGCCGATGTCACCCGCGCGCAGGGCGCCCAGTACGGCATCGGCCAGGGCATGTGCCAGCACGTCGGCGTCAGAGTGTCCGAGCAGGCCCTTCTCATACGGGATGGTCACCCCGCCGAGAATGAGCGCCCGGCCCTCGACCAGCTGATGAACGTCCGTTCCCAACCCGATTCTCAGCACGCGCCCCGCACCTTCCTCCCCCAGCTCGGTTCATGGCTCATAGTCTACCCCTTATTTCAGAGCAAACTAGTGGGAATTAAGGAACAGGCGCATGACGGAGAGGGCGGTACCGGGCCGGGACTGTCAGCCGTCCCCTCACGCCCCCTTGATGCGGGCCTTGAGGGCGGCGCGCACCGGCGCCAGGTCCTCGGGGACGGTGAGCTTGAGGTTGTCGCGCGGGCCGTTGACCAGGAGCACCTTGCCGCCGATGCGTTCGACGAGCGACGAGTCGTCAGTGCCTACGAAGCCCTCCTGCATGGCGGCGGCAAAGGCCCGGCGGCAAATGGGGGCGCGAAATATCTGTGGGGTCTGCGCATCCCAGAAGATGGAGCGATCCGGGGTGCCCACGACGGCGCCGTCGCGCACCACCTTGAGCGTATCTATTGCGGGATGGCCCACCAGCACGCCGTCGGCCTCGAGCTCGCCTTTGAGCACCGAGATGGCGTGCATGATGAGGCTCGGGGTGACCAGGGGCCGAGCGCCGTCATGAATGGCGATCTGCTCGAAGGTCTCCGGTACGGCGGCCACGCCCGCCATGGACGATTCCTGGCGAATCTCGCCGGCGGGAACCATGGTGACGGGGGTGACGAAATCGAATGGGTCGAAGGCGACCCGCCGATACTCCTCAAGGTGCTCCTGAGGGCAGACGACCACGATCAGCCCCACGTCGGGCACGGCGTCGAAAGCTTCAGCCGACCAGGTCAGGACGGGTTTGCCGAGCAGGTCTACGAGCTGCTTGCCGCCCGGCTGCCTGAAGCGGCTGCCGATGCCGCCGGCAACGATGACCGCCGCGGTGGTGGGATGGGCCGCCACCTGGCCGGAAAGGTTCTCAAGCCGCGGAAGCGGGTGCTTTGCTTCAGGCGCGTCAGGGAGGTTTGCCGAGGAGAGCACCGACGGCCCAAACACCGGATCTGCCGGGAAGGGCGCGGGATCTTGCAAAGTGGGCTGGCCCTCGCCGTAGTCGGCGTCCTCGTCGTACGCATCGCTCGTGCTGTGGACGTCGAGTCTAGTTCGCTTCAGGGACATGTGGGCCTCCCTCTGACCGGCTCCGCCCTGCCTGTTTGGGCGGTCTCCCCGTCGGTCGCGCACTCCTTGATGGCAAGCGCTGTTTGCGCTGATGGTAGACGATTGCGCCCGGGCTTACGACATGCCTAACGCCGTAAGGTAGCAGCAAGGGCGCCACAGCAAGCTGCGGCGCCCTTGATTTAGGTCCTCTTGCGAGCGATTGGCTGCAAGCCTCTATTCGACCAGGCCGTCGCCCAGGCTGCTCGAGACCGGCTGCCCCTTCTTGGAGCGGGGCACGTCGAGCCGGGGCTTGTCCTCCTGCTCATCGAGCGAGACGTGCTTGGTGGGAGCCGGAATCTCACCGGTGCCCGGCGTGAAGGTGAGCTGCCCGTCGGCATCGACATCGACGTCAATCACGCTGCCGTCGCCCCAGCGACCCTCGAGAATCTGCTCGGAGATGGGGTCTTCAAGCAGGCGTTGGATGGCGCGGCGCAGGGGTCGGGCTCCGTAGGTGGTGTCCGTGCCCTCGTCGGCGATCATCTGACGCGCCTTGTCGGTGAGGTTGATGGTCATGTCCTTGGCGATCAGGCGGTTGCGCAGCTCATCAACCATGAGGTCGACGATCTGGGCGATCTGGTCGCGCGTCAGCGACTTGAAGACGATGATCTCATCGATGCGGTTCAGGAACTCGGGACGGAAGAGCTTCTTGACCTCGGACATCACGCGGCTCTTGATCTCCTTGTCGCCCAGTCCGCTCTCCTCGTTGGTGCTGAAGCCCAGGGGCGCGGTCTTGGCGATGTCGCGAGCGCCGATGTTGGAGGTCATGATGATGATCGTGTTGCGGAAGTCGACCTTGCGGCCCTGGGAGTCGGTGAGACGCCCCTCCTCCAGAATCTGCAGCAGGATGTTGAAGACATCCGGATGGGCCTTCTCGATCTCATCGAAGAGCACGACCGAGTACGGGTGCTGGCGAACCGCCTTGGTGAGCTGGCCGCCCTCGTCGTATCCAACGTATCCCGGAGGCGATCCCACCAGGCGGGAGACCGTGTGCTTCTCCATGTACTCGGACATGTCGAGGGTGATGAGCGCGTCCTCCGAGTTGAAGAGGAACTCGGCCAGAGCCTTGGAGAGCTCGGTCTTGCCCACGCCGGACGGGCCCAGGAAGATGAAGGAGCCGGCCGGGCGCTTGGGGTCTTTGAGGCCGGCGCGGCTGCGGCGGATGGCCTTGGAGATGGCGTTGACCGCCTCGTCCTGGCCGATGACGCGCTCGTGCAGGGCACTCTCCATACGCAGCAGCTTGGCGGTCTCGGCCTCGGTGAGGTCGGAGACCGGCACGCCGGTGGTCTGCGAGACCACGTCTGCGATCTCGTGCTCGGTCACGTCGACGACCTTGACGTTGGCGTCCTCGCGCCACTTGGTCTCAAGCTCATGGCGCTTGTCGAGCAGGGCCTTCTCCTCGTCGCGCATGGTGGCGGCGCGCTCGTAGTCCTGGACGTGGACGGCCTCGTCCTTCTCGGTACGGACCTTGCGGAGCTTCTCGTCGATCTCCTTGACCTCGGCCGGCACCGCGGTGTTGCGGATGCGGGTGCGGGCGCCCGCCTCATCGATGAGGTCGATGGCCTTATCCGGCAGGTAGCGGTCCTGGACGTAGCGGTCGGCCAGGTTGACGGCGGCCTCGAGGGCGGCATCGGTGTAGTGCACCCGGTGATGGGCCTCGTACTTGTCGCGCAGGCCCTGCAGGATGCGGAGGGTCTGCTCTTTGGAGGGCTCGCTCACGTTGACGGTCTGGAAGCGACGCTCGAGGGCCGAGTCCTTCTCCACGTACTTGCGGTATTCGTCGAGCGTGGTGGCGCCGATGACCTGGACCTCGCCGCGCGAGAGGGCCGGCTTCATGATGGAGGCGGCATCGAGGCTGCCCTCGGCCGAGCCGGCGCCGATCAGGGTGTGCATCTCGTCGATGAACAGAATGATGTTGCCGTCGTCGCGGACCTCCTTGAGCACGCGCTTCAGGCGGTCCTCAAACTCGCCGCGGTACTTGGAGCCGGCCACCAGGGCGGAGATATCGAGCATGTAGATCTTCTTGCCGATCAGGATGTCGGGCACCTGCTCGTCGGCGACGAGCTGCGCCAGCCCCTCGACCACCGCGGTCTTGCCCACGCCCGGCTCGCCGATGATGAGCGGGTTGTTCTTGGTTCGGCGCGAGAGGATCTGCATCACGCGCTCGGTCTCGCGCTCGCGGCCGATAACCGGGTCGAGCTTTCCCTCCTTGGCCTGCTGGGTGAGGTCGCGGCCAAAGTCCTCGAGCACGCTGCCCTCCTCTGAGGGATAGGCGTCGCCCTCTACGGACTCCGGGGTCACCCCGGCAAACGACGGCGAGCTACTGATGAGCTCCTTGACGGCCGCCCTCACGGCGTCGCCGTCGACACCCAGCTGGGAGAGGGTCTGCATGGCCACGCCGTTGCCCTCGCGCACGATGCCCAGCAGCAGGTGCTCGGTTGAGATGTAGTTCTGCCCCATCTGGAGCGTCTCGCGCAGCGCCCCCTCGAGCACGCGCTTGGCGCGCGGGGTGAAGGGGATGTGGCCGGCGGGAGTGGGGCTCTCGGTCTCGGTGATGCCCTTGATCTGCTCGAGGGCGGCCTCGTACGTCACGTTGAGGTTGGCCAGCGCATGAGCGGCGATGCCGTCCCCCTCGCGGATGAGCCCCAGCAGCAGGTGCTCGGTGCCCACGTAGGACTGGTCGAGCTTGCGCGCCTCCTCCTGGGCCAGCACTAACACCTTGCGCGCCTTGTCTGTGAACTTCTCGAACATGGCGCTTCCTTTCTTTTGCACGGGCGGGAGCCGCTTGGCCCCGCTACGAAATGATAACCAATGTAACCCAATAGACCACGCGAATCTGTCTTGGCACACAGTGACACACCGTCAGAGGCTAGGACAAGAGCGTTACCAATTCGACACACATATGATATGAGTGCGACGCACTTATATTTTGTATTTCTCCCATCTCAATGCAGTCCTCTGCCCTGACAGGCGGATGTTCCAGGTAAAACAGCGCCGCGCCGTTCAGCTGCGGTGAACGGCGCGGCGGCATGGCCCATGCTGTGTCTGCGAGAAGCCCTCAGAGCCCGGCCTCCGGACGCATGGTGGGAAACAGCAGCACGTCACGGATGGAGGTGGCGCCGGTCACCAGCATGACCAGGCGGTCGATGCCGATGCCGATGCCGCCCGCGGGCGGCATGCCGTACTCCAGGGCGCGGACGTAGTCGGCGTCGTAGCCCATGGCCTCGTCGTCGCCCATGTCCTTGGCGGCCACCTCGGCCTTGAAACGCTCGGACTGGTCGACCGGATCGTTGAGCTCGGAGAAGGCGTTGGCGTACTCGTGTCCGCAGACCACCAGCTCGAAGCGGTCGACCACGTTGGGGTCGCCGGCCTTCTTCTTGGCCAGGGGGGACGTCTCGAGCGGATGCTCGGTGACGAAGGTGGGTTCCACGATGGTGCCCTCGACCAGCTCGTCATAGAGCTCGTTGATGAGCTTGCCGGCGCCCCACTCCTCCTTGAGCTCGGTGATGCCGTGGTCGCGGCAGAGCTGGCGCAGCTCTTCGACCGTGAGGTTGAAGCCCACGGGCCGGCCGACCTTCTCGGAGACGAGCTCGCACATGGTGCGGGAGCGGAAGTGGCCACCCAGGTCGATGGGGTGCCCCTCGTACTCGATGGAGGTGGTGCCGTTGGCGGCTAGGGCGGCCGCGGCAAAGACGCTCTCGCAGAGCACCTTCATGCCCTCGAGGTCGGTGTAGGCGCAGTACGCCTCCATGGTGGTGAACTCGGGGTTGTGGGTCAGGTCCATGCCCTCGTTGCGGAAGGAGCGGCCCAGCTCAAAGACGCGTTCGTACCCGCCCACCAGCAGGCGCTTGAGGTAGAGCTCGGGCGCGATGCGCAGGTAGAAGTCATGGTCGAGGGCGTTGTGGTGGGTGATGAAGGGCTTGGCCGTGGCGCCGCCCTGGATGGGGTGCAGCAGCGGGGTCTCGACCTCCATGTATCCCTGCTCCTCGAGGCTGCGGCGCACCGCGGAGACCACCTTGGAGCGGGCGGTGAGCACCCGTCTGGACTCTGGGTTGACGATAAGGTCGACGTAGCGCTGGCGATAGCGCAGCTCCTTGTCGGTCAGGCCATGGAACTTCTCGGGAAGGGGGCGCAGGGCCTTGGTGAGCAGCGTCAGGCTGGTGGGCGAGACCGAGAGCTGCCCGCGGCGGGTGCGCACCACCGTGCCCTCGGCTCCCACCCAGTCGCCCATGTCGAGGTCGCGGGCTAGCGCAAAGCCCTCCTCGCCAAGCACGTTGATACGGATGAAGAGCTGCACGTCGCCGGTGCCGTCGCGCAACACCATGAAGATGACCTTGCCCTGGCGGCGAATGGCCATGATGCGGCCGGCCACCCGGACCACGTCCTCGGTGCTGGCGCCGTTCTCAAGATCGGCGTAGCGCTCTTCCAGGTTGGCCGCCTTGGCGGTCACGTCGTAGCGGCGGGCGTAGGGGTCGGGCCCGTGGGCGAGCAGCTCCTCGCGCTTGGCGCGGCGCACCGCGATGGGGTCGTCGATGACCCCTTCGGTGACCTCTGCCTGCGTTGATGCGGTCTGGTCGTGGTGCTCTGCCATGGTGGTTCTCCCTTGCGCCAGCCCGGCACGCGCCCGGAGACGCGGCGCGCGTCGCACGCCCCGCCCCCACCGCACGCCGCCAGAGGCTCGCGATAGCTGTTAGTTGTTGACGATCTTGGTGATGGTGAACTCGATCACGCGGCCAGTGGGTCCGGTGGTGCTCACCTGCTCGTTCTTCTTGCGCCCGAGGATGGCGGCGCCCACCGGCGACTCGTTGGAGATGCGCCCGGCCTTGGGGTCGGCCTCGGCGGAGCCCACGATGGTGAGCTCGCGCTCGGAGCCGTTGGCCATCTTGATGGTGACCGTGGAGCCGATCGAGGCCTTGCTGGAGCGCTTGGGGGTGTCGATCACGGAGGCGTTGGAGAGGATCTGGTTGATCTCGGCGATACGGGCCTCGTTGCGGCCCTGCTCGTCCTTGGCGTCGTCGTACTCGGAGTTCTCAGAGATGTCGCCAAAATCACGGGCCACCTTGATGCGCTCGCCGATCTCCTCGCGCACTGTGGTCTCGCGATGGTGCAGCTCTGCCTCCAGGGCCTCGCGGCCCTCCTGGGTGAGAATGACTTCCTTGGCCATAATCGCTCCTTTTGCTATCGCTCTCTGCCGCCCGATTGCGAGGACGAGCCTCGCCCGGTGCTGCTAGTCCTTAACAGAACGGCTGGTAGATCCGTCGTTCGTCGTGGTTGTGCCGTCCTCGTCCGCCTTCTCGGCCTCGTTGGAGGCCAAATCGTCAACCTCGCTTGCCTCCACGGCCTCGGGACCCTTGGTGTCATCGATGCCCCGGCGAATGTTGCGCACCGTGCGCCCGAGCGCCGAACCGAGCTTAGGCAGGTTTTTGGGTCCGACCGCAAGGAAGAGCACGAGCAGCAGGACGACCAGGATCTCGAGCGGCCCTGCGCCTCCGACTCTCATCGTCTCCTGCCTCTCGTCGGTAAAAATCAGGAGCGCCGGCGCGTGAGCCGGCGCTCCTGACCCGTTTCGGGCAGACAGAGTACCACAAACGCAATTCCCTGCAACGCCCGAGACCGCCGCTGGCTGCCTGACTATATCTCAGCTCCGCCAAGGGCGTCCTTGCAGGCGCACGTGCGCACCGTGGGAAGCTTGGGGATCATGTGGAAGATGATGTTCTTGAGCTTGTCGTTGTTCTCGTTGAAGACGCGCATGGCCTCCTCGCTGGTGACTGCCTCGAACTGGCCCAGGCCGGCGTCGTAGTCGGTGATGAGGGCGATGTTGCAGTAGCAGATCTCAAGCTCGCGCGCCAGGTAGCACTCGGGGTACTGGGTCATGTTGACAGTGGTCCAGCCCATCTTCTGGAACCACTCGGACTCGGCCTTGGTGGAGAAGCGCGGACCCTGGATGGTTACCACGGTGCCCTTGTCGTGGTACGGGTACCCCAGCTCCTGGCAGGTCTCGATGGCGACCTGGCGCATCTCGGGGCAGTAGGGCTCGGCGTAGGAGACGTGCGTCACCGCCTTGCCCGACTCCTTGGTGAAGAAGGTGTCCTCACGGCCCCAGGTGCGGTCCACGACCTGGTCGGAGATGACAAAGTCGCCTGGATGCACATCCAGGGAGAGGGAGCCCACGGCGCAGGGGCCGATGATCTGGGATACCCCCATCATGTGCATGGCCCAGAGGTTTGCCCGGTAGTTGATGTCCGCCGGAGCGTAGCTGTGATGGCGCCCATGCCGCGGAATGAAGGCCACCGTGCGGCCGCCGATAGTGCCCAGCATGGCGGCGTCCGAGGGCTCGCCGTACGGCGTGTTGATGAATACCTCCTGCGCGTCCTCGATGAGCTCATAGAAGCCGCTACCGCCGAAAACGCCAATCTCTGCCTGGGGTACCTCTGCCATGTGACTCTCCTATCCGTTGCTGTGGAGCCGGTCTATATGACTGAAGCAAATACTAACGCAAGCGGCCGCCCTTCTGGACGGCGCCCTCCCTATAACGCAGCAGCGGCCCCCGATGAGGGAGCCGCTGCATTGGTGCCGTAGATGGTCGGGATGGCGGGATTTGAACCCACGGCCTCTCGGTCCCGAACCGAGCGCTCTACCAAGCTGAGCCACATCCCGGCAAGCGGATACTGTAACAGAGTCCGCGTGATGGCGCACGGGAAAGCCGCCAGCGGAGCCTGACGCTAGGCTAGGGCGGTGCAGAGGGCGTCGAGCACGGCCACCGTGTAGTGCTGGCGCTGGCGCACCGTGAGCGCATCGGCGCTGGGCGGCAGGCCGATGCAGATGCGCCGGGGGGCGGCGGAGGCGGCCTTGACCGCCGTGTCCAGCCTGGTCGCCAGCACCTGGCTGTCGTCCGTGAAGGCCACGAAGGGGATGCCCTCGCCCGAGGGCGCGCCCGCAAACGTGAGCTCGATCAGCAGGTCGCCCGCGCCAGGCAGGCCCTGCCGGGTGTCGGCGCTTGTGACCCGGGACTGGGCGGTGGTAGCCAGCGCCAGGTTGGCGATGCGGTTGGCGATGTCGCGCAGGGTCGGATCGGTGCCCCAGAAGCAGACCTCGCTGCCCTCCAGCACCTCTGCGGCGCGCGAGAAGCCCGTCCTGCTGCCGGAGTGCGGGGTGGCGTCCTTGCCCTCCCAGACCTGGCGGAGGCGATCGATGGCGTTGAAGGTGAGGGAGCCGGCGATGCCGTCGGGGGCGATGCCCACGTTGAGCTGGAAGTCGCGAACGGCCTGCTCGGTCTGGGCGCCAAAGATGCCGTCCACCTGCATGGCCCCAAAGCCAAGCACGTTGAGCGCGATCTGCATCTCGCGCACATCCCGGCCATGGAAGTAGGGCATCTTCAGGAAGAGGGTGCGGTCGCCCAGCTGGAAGGTAGCATCGACCAGCGCTGCCCAGCAGGCGTCATCCACCGTCTCACCGGCCGGTAGGCCCTCATCGGACCTGAAGGCCGCCACCGCGGCAGCGGTAAGGTCCGAGAAGCGGCCGTCTATGCGAGTCGAGCCAAGGTCGTAGCCAAGCGAGAGCAGCCGGCGCTGCACGTCCTCGACGGCCGGGCCCTGGTCCCCCCGTGCGATGGGTTTCACGTGCTGGTCCTCCTTGATACGTATTACAGCTGGTAGCCGGCGATCTGGGTGGTCTGGGTGTAGACGCGGGCGCCCAGCTCGGCGTCGAGGGCGTGCAGGCCGGCGCCGTCGGTTCCGATGGCCTCGTAGCGACCGAGGTTGGTGCTCGCGTTGTCCTCCTCCTCGACCTGCTCGTTAACGAACCACTTGAGGAACTCGACCGTCTTGTAGTCCTTGGCCTCGGTGGCGGCATCGACGATCTTGTAGATGAGGCTGGTCACGTACTGCTCGTGGGCCAGGCCCTTGGCGAGCACCGCCTTGACGTCAGGCCACTCGCTGTCGGGCTCGTCGATGGCGCCGATGACCGGCTTGCCGCCCGCCTGGGCGAGGTAGCCAAAGAAGATCATGGCGTGGTCGACCTCCTCCTGGTACTGGGTGTAATACCAGTGGGCGTACCCGGTGAGCGAGCGCTCGGAGAACCAGGCCGCCATGTTGAGGTACAGGTTTGACGAGTAGAGCTCGGCTACGATTTGCTCGTTGAGCAGCTTCTCAATCTCGGGCTGTAACATGTCACGTGCTCCTCTCGCACCAAGCAGGTGCATCGCCAGCCGACCTTGCGGGCGGCCTTGCCACTGGGCGTTGTTGCCCATCTCCTAGATATAGTGCACGGGTTGCATGCTGCCAACACGTACCTGGCGCTCGCAACCAAGCCGTTAGCTAGCTGACCCGCGAGATGAAGAAATCTGCCATCGATAGCAGCAGCGCCCGCGGCTCGCTGTCTGCCAGCTGACTTGTCAAGTCGCTTTTGGCCTCGGCCACCTCGCGCACGGCAAACTCATGGGCGTACGCGAGCGAGCCCGCCGCCTCCATGATGGCCACCGCCCGGTCGAGCAGGGCCTGGTCGGAGGTGTGCGCGCGCAGGATGCCCTGCAGCTCGGGGGCGTCGGCCGAGTTCTGTAGCGCATGAACCGCCATCAGCGTGCGCTTGCCCTCGGTGATGTCGCCGCGGTAGTCCTTGCCCAGGGCGTCCTTGTCGCCCACCAGGTTGAGCAGGTCGTCTTGGATCTGGAACGCGAGGCCGGTGCGCATGCCAAAGCTGCGCAGCGCCTCGACCTCCCGGTCGGCGCCGCCTCCCACGATGGCCCCCACCGCCAGCGGCACGCCGCCCGAGTAGTAGGCCGTCTTGTGGCGCGCCATCTCCAGGTAATCGTTAACGCCCAGGTCAAAGCGGCCGTCACGGGCCCAGCCGATATCGAGGGCTTGCCCCTCGACCGTGCGGGTGGTCATCGCCACCAGCTCCTGCACCACCCGCACCTTGGTGTGGTCGTCAAGCAGCGGGTCATTGACCACCGTGCCGTTGACGAGGGAGAGCGCCAGGTCGCCGGCGTTGATGGCCAGTCCCTCGCCCTCGGTGATGTGCAGGCAGGGCTTGCCGCGGCGCAGCTGGGCCTCGTCGGCGATGTCGTCATGGATGAGCGCGGCGGTATGGAAGTTCTCGATTGCCGCCGCCGAGGAGAGCGCCAGCTCGGGGTCGCCTCCCACCGCCTCGCAGGCCAGCAGGCAGATGAGCGGTCGATGGCGCTTGCCGCCGTTTGCGCTGTACCGGGAGAGTGGGCCGTACAGGTAGCGGTCGACATCGGGATGCGAGGCGTCGACTTGAAAGTACGTCGCCAGGTACCGGTCAAATCGCTCGTGGTTGTCACGCAGGTACTGCTCGAAAATCGACATAGCCCCTATTCCCCCATTGCAGCGTCCCACCCTGCCGCCATGAAGATGCTAGCAGGGCGTTCTTGATGTGCATGGTAGC
>OMWF01000207.1 GCA_900314665.1 uncultured Actinomycetes bacterium | reverse complement strand
TGACGACCCGATCTCAAAGAGCAAGCTCTGGGAGGACTTCTACGTCGACCACATCAAGGAGTTCGACATGGTGATGAAGCCCTACGGATCGGGCGTCATCAGCGAGTTTGACCGCCTCGACGAGCTCTGCGACTTTGACCCGCTCTTCATCGTGAACGTGGACTCCGACGCCATCCAGAACATCGAGAAGACCTTGGGCTGCACCCGCGAGGAGATCCACGACTTCTACCCCCTGAAGCAGGGCCTCACCAACCTCTCCTGCCACTTTGCCACCAACAGCGGCGAGTACGTCTACCGCTGCCCCGGGGTGGGCACCGAGGAGCTCATCGACCGCCATGCCGAGATGCTGGCCCAGCAGACGGCGCACGGCCTGGGGCTCGACGACACGTACATCTATGAGGACCCCGACCAGGGGTGGAAGATCTCCCGGTTCATCCCCAACTGCAACAACCTCAACGCCCACGACCCGGCGCAGCTCAAAGAGGCCATGGAGATGGCGCGCCGGCTCCACGAGGCGAAGGTGGACTTTGACCGCCCCTTCGACTTCTACGACGAGGGCTGCCGCTACCGCAAGCTCATCGAGGAGCGCGGCAGGGTCGACATACCCGGCTTCTACGAGCTCTGCGACCAGGCCGAGAAGGTCAAGCGATTCGCCTTGGCCGACAACGCCCCGGCCTGCCTCAACCACAACGACTTCTTTGAGCTCAACTTCCTGGTCGACCAGGGCGGCAAGCTCTACCTCATCGACTGGGAGTACGCGGGCACCGGCGACTACGCCAACGACTACGGCACCTTCACGGTCTGCTCGCACCTCTCGCCGGAAGAGGCCGAGCAGGCCCTCACGTACTACTACGGACGCACGCCCACCTTTGAGGAGCGCCGCCACAACCAGGCCTTTGTGGGCCTGGCCGGGTGGTGCTGGTACCTCTGGTCCGTCTACAAGGAGCAGCAGGGCGCCTTTGTAGGCGACTGGATGCACACCTATCACACCTATGCGGTGAGCTACCTGGATAAAGCTCAGCGCGCCTATGAGGAGGGCGAGAAGAGCGATGTCGAGAAACGCTAAGGAAATCAGGGCGGAGCGCGCCCGTACGTACTTTGTGAGGGGGGTGGCCTTCGCCGTGGCCTCGGGCATCTGCTACGGCCTGTACACCGGCACCCTGACGCTGGCCGAGACCCAAGGCGTATGGGGCGAGTGGTTTGCGGGCGGACCCTGGGGCGACGGACAGCCGGCCTTGAGCGCCTTCACCATTACCTTTGCCCTGGCGGCCCTGGCAGCGGCCTTGAACGACGTGATGAGCGGCATCTGGTCGGTTCTCGTCTGCGCCAAGAACCATCAGCTGGGCGACTTCGTCAAGACCATGGGCACCAAGCCGGGCCGCATCATGATGCTCTGCGCGCTGGTGGGTGGCCCGGTGGCCACCATCGCCTACATCGTGGCGCTCAACACCGCCACCGCCGCCGGCAACCCCGGCGTGATCGTGCCCATCGCGGCCCTCAACTGCGCGATCGGAGCCGTCCTGGGCCGCATCTTCTTCAAGCAGAAGCTCAACGGCCACATGATTGTGGGCATCATCGTCTGCCTGCTGGCAGGCGCGCTCATCGGCGGGGCGAGCTTCGCCTCCGTGGGGGCTCAGGCGCTGGTGGCCTGCTTCTTTGCCTTTATCGCGGCCTTTGCCTGGGGATTTGAGGGCTGTGTGGCAGGTTTTGGCACGGTGCTCATCGACTACCGCATTGGCATCGCCATTCGCCAGGTCACCTCGGGCCTCCTCGGGCTCTTCGTCTTCTTCCCGATCCTGGCCGTCATCGGCGGGGGAGCGGGCAGCGTGGGCCAGCTCATGGCCACCGCCTTCACGAGCCCCGTCATCGTCATCTTCATGGTCTCGGGCTTCTTCGCGATGCCCGCCTTCTCCTTCTGGTACAAGGGCAACTCCATGTGCGGGGCGGCGCTGGGCATGGCCTGCAACGGCATGTACGCCTTCTGGGGGCCGTTCTTCATCTGGGTCATCATGGGTCTGCTCAACCTGGGCGGGCTGTCCGCCAGCTACCCGCCGCTGTCCGCCATCCAGTGGGTGGGCGCGCTCATCATGGTGTTCGGCATCTTCTGCATCGCCTCCGACCCGCGCACCTGGTTTGGCCGCAAGCGTCGCGCCGTCCGTGAGGAGGAGCTGGCATGAACAAGCTGATTCCGCTGTACTACGCGATCATCAAGCACTTCCTGGACGGCAAGGAGGACTGCGCGCAGGGGGTCATCGCCGCGCTCGATCCGCTCTACCACGGCTACAAGATGCTCAACCTCAAAGACGTCGAGGAGGCCCTCGCCACCGCGCGCGAGAACGGCCTTCTGGAGGAGACGCGCAGCGAGCTCGACCCCGTCGACGAGCTGCGCATCTACTACCAGGTCACGGACTTTGGCCGGGATATGATGGAGCGCTACATCGGCAAGTACGCCAACCCAGCATAGCGCCTGGCGCGGCTTGCCGTAAAAGCGCGCACGCAGCGCCTTGGGCATCAAGAAAGCGCCCCCGCCGGTGGTCGATTCCGGCGGGGGCGCTTTTCCGTGCGCGGATGCTGCGCGGGAGGGGGAGGGGGGCTGGCGGGAGTCCGGGACCGCTTAGGGCCTGGTCGCTGCGCGGCGCGAGCGGGGCTACTCCTCTTCGCCGAGCGAGGCGATGTACTGCTCCATCTCCTGCTGCTGACCCTCCTCGAGAATGCTCTCGGGAGCCTCGGCCAGGATCTTCTGCACGATGGCGTGTGCCTTCTCCGTGGATTCCTGGCAGCCCTTTTTCTCCCAGACGTCGGAGCTGTTCCAGTCTGAGCAATTGGGCTCCCAGGCCTGGCGGCAGTACGTGCGCGTCGTCTTCTGGCGCAGGAAGTCCCCGCCAAAGTCGGTCTCCATGATCTGGTCCATGGCCATGTACTCCTCCGAGAAGGGCAGGCCGTCGACCAGCAGGCGCACGCGGGCGATGAGTTCGTCGTCGAGCACGGTCTTCTCGAGCGACGAGGTCATGAGGTTGGCCAGCGAGCCCGCCGTCTGGCTGGTGACGTCGCAGCCGGCCAGGGCGGTGTACAGGAAGCTCTGCATGGTCTCCATGCCGGCCTGGTAGTCGATGGTCTTAGAGGAGGTGACGCCGGTCTGGGCGCGCGAGGGGATGTGGTAGAAGTCGCGCTGCATCTGGACCGAGGCAGCCAGCATCAGCGAGGTGTCGGGGTGCGCGCACTCCCAGGAGGCCGAGCGCATGTAGCCGTAGGTGAGCGAGGCCGAGACCACCACCGGCACGCCGGGCTTGATGAGCTGGGCGTAAACCAGGCCGGCGAGCTCCTCGGCGATGGCGAGGATGAGCGTGGACAGCGGGTAGCAGGGGGAGGTGATGCCCGACATGGGCGCTGAGACGATGACCACGGGCTGGTTGTGCTCGGCGTAGACCTGGATGCCGTCGCAGGCGAACTGCGAGTAGAACAGGGGCGAGTTGGGGCACACGATGTGCCAGGTCACGTAGTGCTCGTCGGTGTAGGTGTCGCTGCCAAAGGCGATGTTGTAGAGCTTGATGACCTCTTCCTTCTTCTGGATGGTCTCGAGGGTCATCGGGCTCAGCAGGGGCTTGTCGCAGTGCTTGAAGGACTCGTACATGCTGACGATGCCGCGCAGGCGCTTGGGCACGTCGGAGAGGGTGACGGGCTCGTAGCCGCCGATGTCGATGTTGTCGAGGGCTTGGTAGAGAATCTGCAGGTCGGCCAAGTCCTTGCGGGTGGCGGTACGGCGGGTGCCGTCCCAGTCGCGCATGAAGACTTCGCCGCCGTTGGGGTGGATGAGGATGCGCTCACCGCCCACCAGCACGTCCTTGTCGTGGTTGGGGGCCTCGAGGGTGAAGGCCTGCGGGGTCTGGGCGACGCACTTCTCGATGGCTGCCTTGTCAAAGCGGACGATGTGGTCGTCGACCGCGAAGCCGTGCTCCTTGAAGGTGGCGATGGTCGCGTCGGACTCGAAGGCGACGCCCTTCTCGGCCAGGATCTTGCAGGCCATGTCGTGCACGGTCTGCATCTGGTCGGGCGTGAGAACGTCAAGCTGACCCGCTACGTTCATGCTGATGCTCCTTTTGCTGGGGGTAGTGGCTGCGGAAATACCGTCCTTACAATGATACTCTCTGACTGCCTGAGACGCATGGGGCAGCTGCCGAGGGCGGGCTGGCAGACGATTGCGAGTCGCAGCCCCCGCACCGCAGATGGCGCACGGGGCGGTTGCCGTGGGCACGTTGGTGGCGTTGGCCGCATTCTCATGCACTCAGCGGGCTGACCTGCGTGGCAAGGCTTGCATGAAGCGCTGGGATGGGCCACGCTTTCATCGGATAACGCAGTTCGCGATGGGCTGCGGCGCTGATGGGGAAAGGGGAGGCCATGCCGGATAAGCGACAGAACGTCATCAGCTGGGACGAGTTCTTCATGATGACCGCGGTCGCCGCGCAGCTGCGCAGCAAGGACCCGCACACGCAGGTGGGCGCCTGCATCGCCGACACCAACCACCGTATCCTCTCGGTGGGCTACAACGGGACGCCCTCCGCCTTGAACGACGACGACTTTCCCTGGGGCACGGCCGACGATCCCCTCAACGATAAGCACAGCTACGTGGTGCATGCCGAGGCAAACGCAGTGCTCAACTACCGTGGGTCGCTCAAGGACCTGCACCAGGCCACGGTCTACGTGACGCTCTTCCCCTGTCAGGAGTGCGCCAAGATTCTGGTGCAGGCGGGCATCGGCGAGGTCGTCTACCTGGACGACAAGTACGACGGCACGGTGGGCAACCAGATTTCAAAGGCGCTGCTCTCGTCCTGCGGGATTGCCTATCGCCAGATGGAGCTGCCCGAGGAGCTGCGCCTCCCGCGGGAGAGCTAGGCAGGGGAGCGGACTCCCTACGAGATCCGCGGGCGTTCACGCCTCTACTGCGCCCGGCCCCGCACCCGAGATGTCGCATTTGCGCGGTTCGAGGCGTGCCGCCGCCAGTCTCCCACCCGTAATGTAGCTTTTGTCCGGTCTTTCTCTGATGCAGGCTCTAGCTCCACCCGTAATGTAGCTCTTGTCCGGTTTGGATAGCTTTACTACCCTGCCAGTCCGAGAAAAGCCCAGGATTGATGCGCGCTTCGGTCCCAGCAAACCCTCTGGAGGGCTTGCTGCACTGTGAAAACCGGACGAAAAGCTACATTACGGGTACTGACATCGTGTCAACTTGCTGAAGCAGGACAATTGGTTGCATTACGGGTGGAGCAGGGCTGCTTGCCTGCAGGAAGTCCGTTATAAACAGCCGCTAGCGGCCTCGGCGCCCGCTGAACTCGCCGGGGCGTCGGGCGGTGCGATGCGGCGCGGCCTGGCTCTGCGAGGGGCGCTTCCGCTGCCCCCTCGACTTCTCTGACCCTTTGGGTCCCTGCCCGCCTCTCCTGGTCGGGCGGCTCTCGCGCTCGCTCTGACCTTTCTCGCCAGACCTCTTCTTGTGTCGAGAAGAGCGCGTCTCCGCGCCAAAGCGCTGGGCTCGCCGGGCTGCCCGGTTGGGCTTGGGGCCCTCCGGCTGCGCCTCGGTCTCGGGCTGGGAGACGACCTCGCTTGCATGCTTCTTCTTGGGGCTCCGCTTGGGCTGGTCCTGCTGCTCCTGGGGCTTCTCGGCTTTGGCCTGGCGTCCCTTGCCCATCTTCTTGCGAGCCTTCTTGGAGGGGAGCTTCTCGGACGGATTGCGGTCGGGGTCTGGGGTGAAGGGGTGCTCGCCCAGGTCCAGGCCCTCGGCGCGGGGATAGGGCGGGATGGTCCGCCCTAGAATCTTCTCGACGTCGCGCAGCTCGAGGTAGTCCTCGTCGGTCACCAGCGTGACGGCCCATCCCTCCTCGCCGGCGCGCCCGGTGCGGCCGATGCGGTGGATGTAGTTCTCGGGGTCGTCGCGGGGGACGTCGTAGTTGATGACGTAGCCCACGTCCTGCACGTCGATGCCGCGGGCCAGCACGTCGGTGGCCACCAGCACGTCGACCTCGCCCTCGGCAAAGGCCTTGAGCGCCCGGCTGCGCTGGTTCTGGCTGCGGTCGCCGTGGATGGGGGCGCAGGTGATGTGCTCCTTGCGCAGCTTGCGGCAGATGTGGTCGGCTCGGTGCTTGCCGTTGGTGAAGATAATGGTGCGCGGCGCGCCCTCGCGCTTGAGCAGCTGGAGCAGGACGGAGATCTTGGCCTCGCGCGAGACGCCCAGCACGTACTGCTCCACGGTCTCGGCGGTCGTGCCCTTGCGGGCGATCTCGACGCGCGCCGGGTCGTGCACCAGGGAGCGGGTGTGGTCGAGCACCGAGTCGTCCAAGGTGGCCGAGAAGAGCAGCGTCTGCCGCTGCTCAGGGGTCTGGGCCACGATCTTGCGCATGTCGGGGAGGAAGCCCATGTCGAGCATCCGGTCGGCCTCGTCGAGGACCAGCACCTCGACCTGGCCCAGGTGGCAATCGCCCTGATTGATGAGGTCAATCAGGCGCCCCGGGGTGGCCACCAGCAGGTCGCAGCCCTGGTGCAGGGCCTTGCGCTGGGGCTCGTAGCCCACGCCGCCCACGATGACGGCGGCCGTGTGGTGGGTGCGCTTGCAGATGGGCTCGGCCACCTCCTGGATCTGCTGGGCCAGCTCACGGGTGGGGGTCACCACCAGCATCAGGGGGCCGGCACCGTGCTGGGCGTGGTCCAAACGGTCGAGGCTGGGAAGCAGAAATGCGGCGGTCTTGCCGGTGCCGGTCTGGGCGGCGGCCATCACGTCGCGGCCCGAAAGCACGAGCGGGATGGCCTGCGCCTGCACAGGGGTGGGGTACTCGTAGCCCATGTCGCGCACGGCGGACAGGGCGGTGTCGGAAAGCCCGAGCTCGTCGAAGGCAGGCTGGGCGGTATCGGGCGCCGACGCGGTGGCGGCGCGCTTAGGGTGGTGCTTATCGGTCATCGATGATCCGTTCTGAGAGAGGGGCGCAGTAACGTCGCCCGTTGGCACAAACTTATCTATCATACGCTGCGGTTGCGTTTAAACAGGCGCCGATACGAGAAACGTTCCTGGTAGGGTATGCTTTTGAGGTCAATCGGCAGAGAAAAGGATAAGGGAGCGGCATATGAGGGAGCTCAAGCTGCACCGGGTCTACCGGCATTTCAAGGGCGACTACTACCTGGTCGAGGACGTGGCGAGGCACTCCGAGACCGACGAGGAGCTGGTGGTCTACCGGCGCCTGTACGGCGACGGTTCGCTCTGGGTGCGGCCCAAGGACATGTTCCTGAGCGAGGTCGACCACGAGAAGTACCCGGACGTCAAGCAGCGCTACCGCTTCGAGCTGCAGGACATCGAGAGCGTGGCGCACAAGGGATAGGGCGTCCGCCAGCCGGGAGTGTCAACGGGGACGGTTCTATTTGACACAGTCTTGGGGCGGGGCGAACGGCAAATGTGTCAACAGAACCGTCCCCGCTGACACCGCTGACACACAAAAGAGCGCGCCCCGGAACGTTTCCGGGGCGCGCTCTGCGCTTGCGGCTCTGCCGGGCTTGGCGCCTATGCCTCGGCGTAGAGCTCCTTGAGCTTGGTGAGGTGCTGGTAGCGGGCCATGGCGGCCTCCTCGTTGGCGGCAAAGAGCTTCTCGGCGCGCTCCGGGAACTCGCGCGTGAGACGGCTGTAGCGGGCCTCGTTCATCAGGAACTCCTGGTAGCCGCCCTGCGGCTCCTTGGAGTCGAGGCTGAACTTCTTGCCCTGCTCGGCGTCGGGGTTGAAGCGGAAGAGGTTCCAGTAGCCGCAGTCCACGGCGCGCTTCATCTCGGACTGGCAGTTGACCATGCCGCCCTTGATGGAGTGCATCTCACAGGGGGAGTAGCCGATGATGAGCGAGGGGCCGTGGTAGGCCTCGGCCTCGTTGATGGCCTTGATGGTCTGCGCGGGGTTGGCGCCCATGGCCACCTGCGCCACGTAGACGTAGCCGTAGTCCATGGCCAGCTCTGCCAGCGACTTCTTCTTTACGTCCTTGCCGTTGGCGGCAAACTGCGCCACCTGGCCCAGGTTGGAGGCCTTGGAGGCCTGACCGCCGGTGTTGGAGTAGACCTCGGTGTCAAAGACAAAGACGTTGACGTCGGCGCCGGAGGCGAGCACGTGGTCGAGTCCGCCGTAGCCGATGTCGTAGGCCCAGCCGTCGCCGCCAAAGATCCAGAAGCTCTTCTTGGTCATGAACTTGCGGTTGGTGAGGATCATGTCGACAAGCCCGCTGCGCTCAAGCTTCTCGAGCTCAGCCACGTAGACGGCTGCGGCGGTCTTGTTGGCCTCGGCGTCATCGCGGGTGTCGAGCCACGCCTGGGCGGCCGCCTTGAGCTCTGCGGTGGCCGCGGGGGTCTCCATGAGCTTGAGGGTGTCCTCGGCGACCCGAGAGCGCACGGCTTCGTGCCCCAGCAGCATGCCGTAGCCGTGCTCGGCGTTGTCCTCAAAGAGCGAGTTGTTCCAGGCAGGGCCGTGACCTGCGGCGTTGGTGGTGTAGGGAGCAGTCGAGGCGGGGTTGCCCCAGATCGAGGAGCAACCGGTGGCGTTGGCTACAAACATGCGGTCGCCAAAGAGCTGCGTCACCAGGCGGGCGTAGCTGGTCTCGGCGCAGCCGGCACAGGAGCCGGAGAACTCAAGCAGCGGCTTGGCGAACTGGCTGAACTTGACGTTGGGCTTGACCAGGTCGCGCTTCTCGGTGACGTGGGCCTCGCAGTAGTCGAAGACCTTCTGCTCGTCGAGCTCCTGGCTGATGTGGACCATGGTGAGCGCGCCCTTGGGGCACTGGCCGATGCAGACGCCGCAGCCCATGCAGTCGAGCGGGGAGATGGCCAGCGTGTACTTGGTGGCGTCGGTGCCCTTGGCGCCGAGAAGCTCGAGCAGGCGGGTGCCCTCGGGAGCCCCCGCAGCCTCCTCGTCGGTCAGCGCGTAGGGCCTGATGGTGGCGTGCGGGCAGACATAGGAGCAGCTGTTGCACTGGATGCACTTGGTCTCATCCCAGTGCGGCACCTGGACGCCCACGCCGCGCTTCTCGTAGGCCGAGGCGCCCAGCTCCCACTGGCCGTCGGCGTGGTCCATGAAGACCGAGACGGGCAGGCTGTCGCCGTCCATGCGGCCCACCGGCTCCATGATGGTGCGCACCTGCTTGACCAGCTCGGGCCTGCCGACGAGAGCCTTGGGCTCGGGGTCGGGGGCGGGGTCGGCCCAGCTGGCGGGCACGTCGATCTTGACCAGGGCGGAAGCGCCCACCTCGATGGCCTTGTGGTTCTTATCGACCACGTCCTGGCCCTTCTTGAGGTTGGAGTGGGTGGCGGCGTCCTTCATGTACTTGAGGGCGTCCTCCTTGGGCAGGATCTTGGCCAGCGCGAAGAAGGC
>OMWF01000189.1 GCA_900314665.1 uncultured Actinomycetes bacterium | reverse complement strand
GGCCAGGGTGTCGGGGTGCATGGCGATGAACCCCTCGGCTGTGGCCGTGCGCTTGGTGTCGTCCTTCTCGGACACGTCCACCATCCGCACCTCGCCCTTCTCGTTCACGTGGGTGAGCGCGCGGGCGTCGTGCACGGTGGTGTCGACGGTGCCGGCGGCGAGCCCGCCGGGAGCGGAATCGGTCATGTCAACCTCCGATCTGGGACATCCGGCGCTCGGTGCCCACCCGGTCGTGGTGGCTCTCCGGTTTGGCGGCCAGGGTCTCGGCGATGACCGCGCGCACCTCCTGGTCGGTGCCGGTGGCGAGCGCCGTGCGGATGTCGAACTCTTGGTCTGAGAACAGGCAGGGCCGGACCTTGCCGTCCGCGGTGAGGCGGATGCGGTTGCAGGTCGAGCAGAAGTGGTTGGAGAGGGCCGAGATGAACCCCACGGTGCCCAGCGCCCCCTCAAAGCGGTAGTAGCGGGCGGGACCCCAGCCGGTGGGCGAGTGCGGGTCCTTATCGCGCACCGGCGTGAGCTGCGGCTCGCCTGCGGCCTGGGCCTGCGCGTTGATCTGGGCGAGCACCTCCTCGCTGGGAACCGTGTCCTCGGCGCTCCATCCCAGCCCGTCGGGGCCGGCCGAGACGCCCACCGGCATGTACTCGATGAAGCGCACGTGCAGGGGCTTGCCGATCGAGAGCCGGGCCAGGCGATAGAGGTCCTGGTTGAGCTGACGGACCACCACCGTGTTGATCTTGACCGGGTCGAACCCGCAGGCGAGCGCCGCCTCGACGCCGTCGAGTGCGTCCTGCACGCTGCCGATGCGGGTGATGACCTGGTACTGCTCGGGATTGAGCGTGTCGAGCGAGATGTTGACCCGAGAGAGGCCCGCCTCGGCCAGCGCCGGCCCCAGCTTGGGAAGCAGCAGGCCGTTGGTGGTGAGCGCCACGCTCTCCACCCCCGGGGTGTGGGCGATCATCCGCACCAGGTCCACCACGCCAGGGCGCACCAGGGGCTCGCCCCCGGTGAGGCGGATGTGCTTGATGCCCATCTGGGCGACGATGCCGACCAGGCGCTCTATCTCCTCGAAGGAGAGGATCTCATCGTGGCGCTTGGCCTTCACACCCTCTGCGGGCATGCAGTACAGGCAGCGCAGGTTGCACCGGTCGGTGATGGAGATGCGCAGGTAGTCGATGCCGCGCCCGAGGCCGTCGGTGATTGCTGTCATTGCACGCCCTCGGCCTGGTCGATGCGCAGGCAGCGGATCTTGTCGCCGGCAGCCAAGTCCTGCGGGCCCTCGGGGATCACCAGCAGGCAGTTGGCCTGATGCATGGTGCCGATAAGGGCGCTGCTCTGGTTCTTGAAGGAGACGGCGGTGTAGCCGCCATCCTCGGTGCGCTCCACGCGGCCGCGCAGGTACTCGCGGCGCTTCTCATGCGAGGAGATGGGCTGGGCCAGCGTGGCCCAGGTGACCGGGCGTGCAAGCTGGGTAAAGCCCTGCATCTTGCGCAGCGCGGGACGAATGAGGACCTCAAAGCCCAGGAAGGCGGCGGCGGGGTTGCCAGCGAGCCCCAACACCGGAGTACCCTCCACCACGCCGAAGGTCTGGCACTTGCCGGGGCGCATGTTGACCCGGTCGAAGATGAGCTCGCCGAGCTCGGCTACGGCCTGGGTAATGAAGTCGTAGTCCCCGTTGGAGGCGCCGCCGCTGCTCGCCACGAAGTCGTTCTCGGCCACCGCCTTGCGCACGGTGGCGAGGATGAGGTCGTGGTCGTCGGGCGCGGCGGGGTAGATGGTGGGGATGGCTCCGGCTTCGAGGGCCTGAGCCGCCAGCGCCGAGCTGTTGGAGTTGCGGATCTTGCCCGGGCCGGGCTTCTCGGTGATGTCAACCAGCTCGCTGCCGGTGGCGATGATGCCCACGCGCGGGCGGGTGTGCACCGGCACCGTGGCGTGACCGCAGGAGGCAAGCAGCCCCACGCCGGCGGAGTCGACCACGTCTCCGGCGTGCATGACCGTCTGGCCGGCCTGCGCCTCCTGCCCGGCCGGGCGCACGTTGGAGCCCAGCTTGGTGGGGGCGTAGAAGGCGACGCGGCTGCCCACGCTGCCGTCGCCCGCGGTGACCGCGATGTCCTCGATCTTGACTACCGAGTCGCAGGCGGCGGGCATGGGGGCGCCGGTCATGATGCGCACCGCCTGTCCGGGCTCGACCGGGCCGTCGTAGACCGAGCCGGCGCCGATGTGGGCCACCACTTCGAGGTCGACGGGACGCTCGCGGCTGGCGCCCTCGAGGTCGGCGGCGTGGACCGCGAAGCCGTCCATGGCAGAGTTGGCAAAGGGCGAGATATCGATGTCGCTGGCGAGGTCTCGCGCCACGGGGCGACCGAGGGCCTCGAGCAGTGGAACCTCTTCGATTGGAGTGGGGGTGGTGCGTGCCAGGATCCGAGCTTGCGCATCCTCGACCAACAGCATGTTGTAGCGCTTCACGACCAGTCCTCTCTTACTTGAGTTTATTTTCCGCTAAATAGTATCTTTGCTGGCTATCAAGCGCCATTGCAACGGGGGCTATTCTCGGTTAAAAATCACTATCTGCGGTAGATCAGCCTGTTTCGTACCGAATCGTACCGTTGCGTTATTCGCTATGAAAGAAAGCCGTCTAGTCGCGGGCGCGACGAATCGTGGGGGTGGGGCGGCTGCGCGGAGTGATGCGGCGCCTCAAATCTCCGCAGCAAGCCGTGAAGCCAGGCTTGAGGACTCTGGACGCGCCGGCTTGCGGCGCATGTACGAGATTCGCGTTTGCAAGGTTCGAGCCCTGGATGAGCCCACGCATGTACGAGGTTTGAGCTTTTGCGGGGTTTGGGCTTCGGACGGGCCCTCCGTGTGTACGAGATTTGAGCTTTTACGTGATCCTCCGTCATCCCGGAGACGTCCGATTTGCCTCCAAGGCCCCCTCAACGCGCCGAAACCGGATGAAAAGTTACATTACGGGTACGGAGGGGGCTGCCGGCAGGTCGAAACCGGACAAAAAGCTACATCCCGGATGCGAGCCCGTCGCCGTTCACCCCAGACCGAGCTCGGGAAAGAGCCTGAGCACCGAGAACTGCCGCGCGGACTCCTCGTATCCCTGGGCGATGCGGCTGGCATTGGCCTTGGGACTCACGTTCATGGTGCCGCCCACAAAGCTGTCGTTGAATGCGTCGCCGGGGACGACCGGGACCAGCACCGCGTCGGGATAGGCGGAGCGGTCGTGCTCGAGGTTGGCCCGGGTCTCGTCGCTTGAGGCCCTATCCAGGTAGACGACGATGAAGCGACGCCATCCGCGCTCGTAGAGGGCCTGGATGGGACGGTTGTCGCCCACTCCGCCGTCGCAGCAGATGCGGCCGTCCAGGCGCATGGGCCCGTAGATTCCGGGCATGCAGGCGCTAGCCAGGGCCACCTCGATGACCCGCTCCTTGTCGTCATCGGGAATCGGCAGGTAGAGCGCCTTCTCGTCAACCGTGTCATAGACCGAGGCGAAGGCTTGGACGGGTCGGGGGGAGCGTTCGGGCAGGGCCCGCTCCATCATGGCGCGCAGCTTGACAGGCGAGTAGAGCCCCTGCAGCAGCTTGTGCTTGTAGCGCACGTCCGCCTGCGGGGAGGCCTTGCCGAGGGCGCTCGCCACATTGGTGACCAGGGCGGCGCTGTACGAGATGGAGCGGTTGAGCACGGCCGCCACCTGGAGCGCCGTCTGCTCGTCGACCTCCTCGCCGTCGATTATCCAGGGCTCGGGTGCGGGCTCCTCGCTACCGGGCTCACTGATGGGCTGACCTGCGGCGTCCTTATCCGCTGCCGAGTCAAAACGCTCGCGCACCGCCTGGGCAAGCCTGCTTGCCCCCGACTGGAGGGCGCTGCTGATGCGCGGCGCGAGCTCGCTTCCGGGCAAGGGCGCCAGGAAGTCGGACTCCTCGGCGGCGCGCCAGGCCTGCTCGGCCGCGTCGTAGGCGGACCAGGCGAAGAGCGCGGCGTTGATGGCGCCTACGCTGGCCCCGGCCACGCCGGTGACGAGGCGGTCGATGCCCATCTCGCGTAGGGTGCGCCAGACGCCGATCTGATATCCGCCCTTGGCACCTCCTCCGGCGAGCACCAGCCCGATGCCCTGCTCGGGACGGCTGGGGGTGGGCGCGGGGTTCGGTGCGATGCGGCTGTCGTCCATGAGAGGCCTCGTTTCAATGCGGGTGCGAGTCACGCCCATCATACCGCCCGGACGTCCCCGGCTCGCTGGCGTGCCCGCGTCTGCTGTTCGGGTCCGTCGGGCGACGCCGGTGGTATCGTAGGGCTGCAACCGCATGCATCGCCAACGCAAGGGGGTCGGGCATGGATTCCATCGATAAGCTCGAAATGCTCGAGGCCGACAACAGCCTCGCCTTGTACGCCGAGTTCAAAGAGGCGCTCAAGGTCTTCAAATACCATATTGATACCGACCTACGCACCTACCTGGCAAACGGGGTCTCCATCGAGACCGTGTCCGCCGGAGACTCCTTCTACTTCAAGGTGACCCTCACCGACGCTTGGGTCTACGAGGTGGCTCGCAGCCAACGCTTCGTGCCCGAAGTCACCCTCTACGAGGTGACGCCCGTCCATATCCAACGGCTGCGCGAGGATGATGAGGCGTGAGCGACAAGCCCATCCGGGGTGACGAGCCCCTAACCGCACAAGAAAACCAGACCGCCGGCGCCATGAAGGCAGCCGGCGGTTCACTTGCTGACGGCACGGTGGTGGGCGAGCGCCCGGTGCCGGCCACCTTGGCCGAGGCCGCCGCACGGGCTCGCGAGCTGGCCGACCAGATCAACTACCACCGGCGTCTCTACTACAACTTCGACGCGCCAGAGATCACGGACGCCGCCTTCGACGCCCTGATGCGCGAGCTCACGGCGATCGAGGAGGCCTACCCCAGCCTCGTCACCCCCGACTCGCCCACCCAGCAGATAGGCCCGCCCATCGATAACCGCTTTGCCCCGGTCGTGCACGCCGAGCGGCTCTACTCGCTTGACGACGCGATGGGCTTTGGCGAGCTTACCGAGTGGCTCGACCGGACCCGTGAGGCCCTGGGCTACGACCCCGAGTATATGTGCGAGCTCAAGATTGACGGCTCCTCGATCTCGCTCACCTATGAGCAGGGTCTGCTCACGGTAGCCGCAACTCGCGGAGACGGGGTCACCGGCGAGAACATCACCGCCAACATCCGCGAGGTGGCGGACGTCCCCGACCGCATTGGCGTCAGGTGCTTCCCCCAGGGGAGGATGGCCCCCGATGCGGGCGGCACCATGCCGCTCTTTGACGACGCCGTAGGGGCCCCGGTGGCCGCCAACCTGCCCTCCATCGAGCTGCGCGGCGAGGTCTACATGCCCAAGGCCAGCTTCAACCGCCTGAACGACGACGCCCGCGATGCATACGAGCAGGCCATGGACGTCTACCAGAAGGGGCTTGAGGACTACCGGGCGGGCAGGCGCAAGGCTCGCCCCGCCAAGCCCGCCCAGCCCAAGCTCTTCGCCAACCCCAGAAACGCGGCGGCCGGCAGCGTGCGTCAGAAGGACCCGGCCATCACCGCCAGCCGCGACCTATCGACCTTCCTCTACGCCATCGCCGACCCGAGGCCCTTGGGACTTACCACCCAGCAGGAGCTCCTGCGGTGGCTGGGTGAGGCGGGCTTTCACGTGAACCCCAACGTCAAGCTCTGCAAGACGCCCGACGAGGTGCTCGAGTTCTGCCGCGCCTCGCTCGAGATGCGCGAGGACCTGGCGTATGAGATCGACGGCGTGGTGGTGAAGGTCAACGACTTTGCCACCCAGGACTCCATGGGGTTCACCGCTCGCGCCCCGCGCTGGGCCATCGCCTACAAGTTCCCGCCCGAGGAGCAGCAGACCCTGTTGCGCGACATCACCGTGCAGGTGGGGAGAACCGGCGCCGTCACCCCGGTGGCCGAGCTCGAGCCGGTCTACATCGCCGGCTCCACGGTGGCGCGCGCCACCCTCCACAACCTGGACGAGGTGCATCGCAAGGACGTGCGGGTGGGGGACACCGTCATCGTCCGCAAGGCGGGCGACGTCATCCCCGAGGTCCTAGGTCCGGTTATGAGCCTGCGGCCGGCAGACGCCCGGCCCTGGCAGATGCCCGCCACCTGCCCGGCCTGCGGATCGCCTCTGTACCGAGACCCCGACGAGGCGGTCTTCAGGTGCCTCTCGGCCCACTGCCCGGCGCAGCTGCAGGAGCGTCTCTGCCACTGGGTGAGCCGCGGGGCCATGGACATCGATGGGCTGGGACCAAAGATCATCGAGCACCTGATTGCCGCCGGCCTGCTCCACGACGTGACCGATTTCTACCGGCTCTCCCTCGACCAGCTGGCGCGGGTAGAGACCGGGCAGATGAAGTACGCCCGTCAGATGTCTCCGGCCAAGCGCGAGGAGACCGGCGACTTTGAGACCGTCCCCGAGGTGGTGGGCGGCGTGGTGGCCGCCAAGGTCATCGAGCAGATCGAGGCGAGCAAGCACCGGCAGCTCTCGCGGGTGCTCTTCGGCATCGGCATCCGCAATGTGGGCAAGACCGTGGCCGAGGTCATCGCCAAGCGCTTCACCAGCATCGCGGCGCTTGAGGCGGCCACCGTCGAGGACCTCTCAAGCATCGACACGGTGGGTCCGGTCATCGCCCAGAGCGTGGTCGACTTTCTGGCCGACGACGTCAACCGGGAGGTTCTCGCGCAGCTCGGCGAGCTTGGCGTGAACCTCACCGAGGACGTGTCCGACCTGCCCGAGCAGACGTTGGCCGGCCTCACGTTCGTGCTCACCGGCTCGCTCGAGCGCCATACCCGCACCGAGGCCGAGAACGCCCTCAAGGCCTTTGGGGCCAAGGCCTCCGGGTCGGTCTCCAAGAAGACGAGCTACGTGATTGCCGGAGCCAACGCCGGAAGCAAGCTCACCAAGGCCCGCGACCTCGGGATTCCGGTGCTCGACGAGGATGCCCTCGACCAGATTCTGGCCACCGGCCAGGTGCCCGGGGGCCCTGGGCCCGCGCGATAGAAAAGGCCGGCGCGCTAGACCCCGCCGATTGTCAGGCTGCCTGCCGGATACCGGCCGGCCGGCAGTGCTTCTCGCGTAAAATCACACTCTTAGAACCATCCAGGAAACCATCCAGGACCGCAAGTGAAAGGACGTCGCCTCCATGCCGCTCTCCGAGAAGGACGTGCGCGCCATCGCGGACTACGCCCGCATCGGCATCGCCGATGAGGACCTGCCCCAGATGACCGAGGACCTCAACAACATGATTTCGAGCCTTGACGCCATCAAGGAATTCGACCTTGAGGGCGTCGAGCCCACCTTCCACCCCATCGGAGACCTCTCCAACGTGCTTCGCGAGGACGTGGTTGCGCCCTCGCTGCCGCGCGAGGTGGCCCTCTCCGATGCCGCCGAGACCGAGGACGGGCAGTTCCGCGTGCCCTCCATCCTGGGAGGCGATCAGTGATGGCACTCGATATCACGCAGATGAGCGCCCGGCAGATCCATGCCGGAATCCAAGACGGGTCCTTCTCGGCCGTTGAGGTGGCACAGGGCGCCATAGACGCCATCGAGGCGCTTGAGCCGCAGGTCCACGCCTTCATCCAAACCACGCCCGAGCTGGCTTTGAAAGCCGCCCGCGCGGTGGATGCGGATCGGGCGGCGGGCAGGGAGCTTTCGCCTCTGGCCGGCGTCCCCATCGCCTTCAAGGACAACATGAACGAGATGGGCACCCGCACCACCTGCGGCTCCAAGATGCTCGCCAACTACGAATCGCTCTACGACGCCACCGTGGTCGAGCGCATGCTCGCTGCCGGCTGCCTGCCGCTGGGCAAGACCAACATGGACGAGTTCGCCTTCGGGTCCTCGACCGAGACCTCGTTCTTTGGCCCCACCTGCAACCCGTGGGACCTCGACCGGGTGCCGGGCGGCTCCTCGGGCGGGTCTGCGGCCTCGGTGGCGGCCGGCATGGTGCCCCTCTCGTTGGGCTCCGACACCGGCGGCTCCATCCGCCAGCCGGCCAGCTTCTGCGGCGTGGTGGGCTTCAAGCCCACCTACGGCGTGGTGAGCCGCTACGGCATCGTGGCCTTTGGCTCCTCGCTCGACCAGGTGGGCCCCTTCGGCCGCAGCGTGGGCGACGTGGCCCTGGCGATGAACGCCCTGGCCGGTCGCGACCCGCGCGACTGCACGAGCCAGGAGTGCGCCATCGACTTCACCGCCAACCTCGATGAGGGCGTCGAGGGTATGAGGATCGGCGTGGTGCCCGCCATGAACGAGGCCGAGGGCGTGCAGCCCGAGGTCATCGCCGCCTTGAACGAGGCGCTCGACCACCTGAGGGGCCTGGGCGCCCAGATAGTGGAGGTCGAGCTGCCGCACATCGACGCGGCGATGGCCGCCTACTACGTGATCGGCCCCTGCGAGGCCTTCTCCAACCTCTCGCGCTTTGACGCGGTGCGCTACGGCTACCGCGACCCCGGCCACGCCGACCTCTCCAGCATGGAGGACGCGAGCCGCGCCGTGGGCTTTGGCACCGAGGCCCGCCGCCGCATCCTGGTGGGCAGCTACCTGCTCTCGAGCGGCGTCTACGACGAGTACTACCTGCCCGCCCAGAAGGTCCGGACCCTCATCACCCAGGACTTCAGGGAGGCCTTCTCAAAGGTCGACGCCATCGTCAGCCCCACCAGCCCGCGCACGGCCTTCAAGCTGGGCGAGGTGAGCGACCCGGTGTCCATGCACCTGTCCGACCTCTTCACCATCGCCATCAACGTGGCCGGCAACGGTGGCCTGTCGCTGCCGGTGGGCCTGGGCAGGGACACGCAGCTGCCGGTGAGCGTGCAGATTCTCGGTCCGCAGTTTGGCGACGACCGCATCCTGCGGGTGGCCAGCGCCCTCGAGGGCTGCTATGACATCGCGCGCACGGCGCCTCTCGCCGCTGCCGCGAAGGGAGGCGAGTGAGATGGCTTCCATGGAGACCGTCGAGGAAGTGCTCAAGGACTGGGAGGCCGTCATCGGCCTCGAGATCCACTGCGAGCTGACCACCCTCAAGACCAAGATGTTCTGCGGCTGCGCGCTCGAGCACGGGGCCGAGCCCAACACCAACGTGTGCCCGGTGTGCCTCGGCCTGCCCGGCGCCCTGCCGGTGCCCAACAAGGCCGCCGTGCAGAGCATCGTGCTCTCGGGCCTGGCCACCAACTGCAAGATCATGAAGCGCTCCATGTTCTATCGCAAGAACTACTTCTACCCGGACATGGCCAAGAACTTCCAGACCACCCAGGGCCCCATCGCCTTCTGCATGGACGGCTGGCTCGACCTGGAGATGGAGGGCGATGACGCCGCCGAGCGCCATGACGTCGAGAAGGACGAGAACGGCGGCTACGTCTATCGGGTGGGCATCGAGCGCATCCACTTGGAGGAGGACGCCGCCAAGATGATCCACGTGGGCGGAACGGACGGCCGCATCGCCGGGGCCGACCACTCCCTCATCGACTACAACCGCGCCGGCACCCCGCTCACTGAACTGGTGACTCGCCCCGACCTGCGCACCCCTGCCGAGGCGCGGCGCTTCATGCAGAAGCTGCGTCAGATTTACCTGGCGCTGGGGATTTCGGACTGCTCGATGGAGGACGGCTCGATGCGCTGCGACGGCAACATCTCGCTGCGTCGGCGCGGCGAGACCACGCTGGGCACCAAGACCGAGCTCAAGAACCTCAACAGCTTCAAGAGCCTGCACGACGGCCTGGCCTATGAGATCGTGCGACAGGCCCGCGTGCTGGAGAGCGGCGGTACCATCAAGCAGGAGACCCGCCACTGGGACATCACCCATAAGCGCACCGTGGTGATGCGCACCAAGGAGACGGCGGACGACTACCGCTTCTTCCCGGAGCCGGATCTGGCGCCCTACGACCTCTCCGACGAGTTCATCGACGAGGTCCGGGCTCTTCTGCCCGAGCTCCCCGAAGCGAAGAAGGCCCGCTACCAGGCCGATTACGGACTTCCCTCGCACGACGCGCTGCTTCTGGCCGACGACGGCGAGCTGGGCGCCTTCTTTGAGCAGGCGGTGGCTGCAGCCGGCGGCATGCATGCGCAGCGCATCGCGAACTACCTGCTCAACGACTTGCCGGCAGCCCTCAACGCGGCCGAGGGCGAGGCCACCGTGGCCGACACCAAGCTCACGCCCGAGGCCCTTGCCGGTCTCGCCAAGCTGCAGGACGGAGACGTGATCTCCTCCAAGCAGGGCAAGCAGGTCTTTGCCGAGCTGCTTGAGCAGGGCGGCGATCCCGAACAGATCGTCGAGGCGCGCGGCATGAAGCAGGTCTCGGACACCGCCGCCATCGAGGCCGTCATCGACCAGGTGCTGGCCGCCAACCCCGACAAGGTCGCCGCCTACCAGGGCGGCAAGAAGGGCCTGCAGGGCTTCTTCATGGGCCAGTGCATGAAGGCCATGAAGGGCCAGGGAAACCCCAAGGTCATCAGCCAGCTGCTGGCTCAAAAGCTGGATTCGTGACCGAGAAACCACAGACATCGGCGGCAGGGGGCTGGCAGCTGCCGGCCTCCTGCGCGCTATGCCCGCGGCGCTGCGGCGCTGATCGGGCAGCGGGACAGCGCGGCGCCTGCGGAGCCGACGACACCCTGGTGGTGGCCCGAGCCGCCCTTCACTTCTGGGAGGAGCCGCCCATCTCGGGCGTGTCGGGCAGCGGGACGGTGTTCTTCTCCAACTGCTCGCTTGGCTGCGTCTACTGCCAGAACCGCGCCATCGCCGCAGGCCAGGCGGGAAAGGCCATCACGGTCGAGCGTCTGGCCCAGATCTTCTTGGAGCAGCAGGCCCGGGGCGCCAACAACCTGAACCTGGTCACCGCCACCCACTACCTGCCTCAGGTGAAGGCCGCCCTCGACCTTGCTCGCGACCAGGGCCTTGCCCTGCCGGTGGTCTACAACACGAGCGGGTACGAGACGGTGGAGGCGGTGCGCAGCCTGGACGGCTACGTGGACGTCTGGCTCACGGACTTCAAGTACGCCTCCAGCGGTCCGGCCCGTCGCTACTCGCATGCGCCCGACTATCCTCAGGTGGCCGCTGCGGCCCTGGAGCAGATGGTGGCTCAGACCGAGGCCCAGGGAGGCTGGGAGCTGGGCGGCCTTGACCGCGGCAGCGCTGAGCACCCCCTGCCGGAGGGCGAGGACCCGATTCCTCTGCTCACGAGGGGCGTGGTGGTGCGTCACCTGATGCTGCCCGGAGGGCTGGCCGACTCAAAGGCGGTGGTGGCCCGGGTGCTCGAGCGCTACGGGGATGCGGTGTGCCTCTCGCTCATGAACCAGTACACCCCAATGCCCCAGGTGATTGGCACCAAACTGGCCCGCAGTCTGCCCGAGCTGGCCCGCACGGTGACCGAGGACGAGTACAGCGAGCTCATCGACTACGCCCTCGACCTGGGAGCCACCAACTCTTTCATGCAGGAGGGCGGCGCCGTGGGGGAGAGCTTCATCCCCGACTTTGACTGTCAAGGCGTGTGACGCGGGCGATTGCGGGCGGGCTTGCTTCTCGCTGCCTGGTCGTGCTCGCCAACTCCAAGCCAAGTTCCCGGGGTCCACGCCCGCAACCTCGCCGTCCTGAGCCCGCCCTGGACCCCCTTCGAGGAAACCCTCGGGTCCCCGCCCAGGGCCTTGTCGTCTCAGACCTGCCCTGGGCCCTCTTAAGGTATGCATAGAATTGCATATAGATATCAAAATATGTATTTAGATGAAAACATAATCTATGTTGATAATGTTACGTTTAAAAAATGCAGAGATACCTCAAAATACCCGTTATGCAGAGCATCAAGAGCGTCCACCATCCGACAAAAGACCAGTTGGCTGCTCTTGCTGAGGCCTTTTCGACGCATTGGCACGTTATGAATAGCGGCTATTTTGAGGCATCTCTTCCATTTGTGAACCAACAATATACCGAAGCGCTTTTATATGCAAAATAATGCATATAAAACCAAAAATATACAAAATCAATCGATTCCGAAGAGCCTCTTCGGGCTTGCGCCGCTCCGCGATGAGGACGACCTCCCTGCGTTTCAGCCGTCTCGCGGCGAGGGCGAGG
>OMWF01000075.1 GCA_900314665.1 uncultured Actinomycetes bacterium | reverse complement strand
TCGCGGATGCGCTCGCTCTCACGGGCGCGCTTCTCCATGAATGCGAGCACCATGCTCCGCTCCTCGCGGATGCGTTTGGTGTCGGTCTGGACCTCCAGGCCCTCTTTGACCGGGTAGACACAGGCGGTCACGACTTTGGTGCGTCCGTGCTCGGTGGCCTCCACCAGGCAGACGCGGCAGCAGCCGCGCCCCGGCACGGCGGGATGGTGGCACAGCGTAGGGATGACGATGCCGTTGCGGCGAGCGACCTCGAGAACGTACTCGCCCTTCTCGCAGCTGCAAGCCTTGCCGTCGATGGTGATCTGCATCACGCAGCACCTCCCTTCCGCCCCGGCTTGCGCGTGAGCACGGCGTCAAAGTGGCAGACCGTACGGCAGCTGCCGCAGACGATGCACTTCTCGGTATCGATAACGTGCGGTTTCTTGCGCTCGCCCGAGATGCAGTCCGCCGGGCAGCTACGCGAGCAGAGGCCGCAGCCGGTGCAGGCGTCGGGGTCGATGTAGAACTCCGTGAGGTTGTGGCAGACGCCCGCGCGGCAGACGTGGTCGCGAATGTGCTCCTCGTACTCATCCCTGAAGAAGCGGATGGTGGAGAGCACGGGGTAGGGCGCCGTCTTACCGAGCGAGCAGAGCGAAGCGTCCTCGACGGTCTTGGCGATGCGTTCGAGCAGCTCGATGTCGCCCTCACGGCCCTTGCCGTCGCAGATGTCGGTGAGGATGTCGAGCATCCACCGCAGGCCCTCGCGACACGGCGTGCACTGGCCGCAGCTCTCCTCGGACAGGAAGTTGATATAGTAGCGGGCCACGTCGACCATGCAGCTGCGGTCGTCCATCACGATCATGCCGCCCGAGCCCATGATGGTGCCCAGCGCGTTGAGGTGGTCAAAGTCAACCGGGGTGTCCAGCTCGCTCTCGGGGAGGCAGCCGCCGGAGGGTCCACCGGTCTGCACGGCCTTGAAGGGCCGGCCGCCTTTGACGCCGCCGCCGATCTTGTAGATAAGGTCGCGCAGCGAGATGCCCATGGGAACCTCGACGAGGCCTGTGTTCTCGAGCTGCCCCACCATCGCAAAGACCTTGGTGCCCGTGTTGCCCGGCGCGCCGATCTTGGCGTACTCCTGGCCGCCGATTTGCATGATGTAGGGGATGGTGGCGAGCGTCTCGGCGTTGTTGAGCACCGTAGGCTTGTCCCACAGGCCCTTCTCGGAGGAGCGAACGTACTTGGGACGTGGCTCGCCGATCTTGCCCTCGATGGAGGCGATAAGAGCGCTCGACTCACCGCAGACAAAGGCGCCTCCGCCGCGCACGATCTCGCAGTCAAAGTCAAAACCGCTGCCCAGGATGTCCTTGCCCAAATAGCCGGCCTTGTGCGCGTCCTCGATGGCCTTGCCCACCGCATGGCGCGCCTGCTCGTACTCGTCGCGTATGTAGAGGAAACCCCGCGTGGCGCCGATGGCGTAGGCGCCGATGGCCAGGCCCTCGATCACGGAGTGCGGGTCGCCCTCCATGATGGAGCGGTCCATGAACGCGCCCGGATCGCCCTCGTCGCCGTTGCAGAGCATGTACTTCTGGTCGGCCTCGTTCTCCGCCGCCGCCCGCCACTTGCGCCCAGCCGGAAAGCCCGCGCCACCGCGGCCGCGGATGCCCGAGGTCTCGATTTCCTCGATGACCTGCTCGGGGGTCATCGAAAGTGCCCGGCGCAGCGCCTCGTAGCCGTGGTTGGCGAGGTAGTCCTCGATCTTAGTGGGGTCGATAACGCCCAGATTGCGCCGAGCGATGAACACCTGGCCCTCGTAGAAGTCATCGGCCTGACGGAAGATGAGGCGCTTGACCTTCTCGCCCGTCTGGACGCTGTCGAGGATGTCGTTGACGTCCTTGGGCTTGACGCGCGTGTAGACGATGGCGTCGTCGGAGAGCACGGTGCCGCCCTCGGGCAGGATGGTCACCAGCACGCCGCGCTCGCAGAGGCCGTTGCAGCCGGTGGTCTTGATGTGCGGTTCGATCTTGAAGTTGTCGAGGCCGCGCTCCTCGATGGCCTCGTCAAAGGCCTTGACCACGTCGTGCGCGCCGTTGGCCACACAGCCGATGCCGCAGCACACGCGGATGATCTGCTCCTGCTTGGCCCTCTTCTCAGGCTTTGCCTTGGTTGTCGTGGCCATCACGCCTCACCGCCCTCGTCGCGGTACTTGTCGAGGATCCGCGGAACCTCCTCGACCTTGACGGGGCCGTACATGTCGGAGTCGACCATCACCACGGGCGCTAGCGCGCAGGCGCCCACGCAGTGGACCTTCTCCCACGAGAACGTCCCGTCGGCGCTGGTCTCACCGGCGACGATACCCAGCTCGCGCTCGAGGCACTCGGAGAGGTTGGCCGCACCGCGGATGTGGCACGCGGTGCCGTCGCAGACCTTGATCACGTGACGTCCCTTGGGTTTGAGCGAAAGGGCCTTGTAAAAGGTGGTCAGCGCGTAGAGCTCGCCCACAGAACGATGAAAGTAGGCAGACATGGCGCGGAGGCCTTCGGCGGGCACGTAGCCCAGCTGGTCCTGCATGTCCTGCATGACCGCGAGCGCGTGCCGGCCGTCGTTGTCGTAGTGGGAGATGATCTTGTCGATCACCTCATCGGTTGCTTGCTGCTTCATATGGTTCCCCCGTGACAGAGCACCAGAGGGGGCGGGGCGTCGTGCAGGCGCCCCGCCCCCGCAGGGCTTGAGGTTTGGCGTCAGCCCTAGATGCCCAGAGCGGCACGCTTCTTGTCGATGTGGGCGAGTATGGTCTGAGCCGCGACGTGCGGGTCGGACTCGACGTAGAACTTGCCGCCCACGAGACCCTCGAGGTCATCGGTGAGGATCTTGGTCACGAGGCCGGAGCCACCGCAGAACGGGGCCATGCCGATGTGTGTGAGCAGCCCAAGATCGACGGCCCACTCGCCGATGGAGACGGCCTTCTCGTGCATGAGCTCGGGCGCCGTGGCCGCGGCGGGCAGGTCCTGGATGCGCACGCCGAGGTAGTTGGCGACTGCCACCAGCAGGTCGCCCACGCGGGAGTTGTCCACGCAGCTGCCCATGTGGAGCACGGGCGGCAGCGGGCCGCCGAGCTTGTTGGCGTCGCCGATGGCCTGCAGCACGGCGCGCAGCCCGTCGCTGGCACCAGCGGCGGCGTCGGGGCACATGAGACCGGCCCGGCCGAGCGCGTGAGCGCAGCAACCGCCCACGTAGATGAGGCAGCCTTCCTTGATGAGCTCCTCGGCCAGCGGCACGGAAATGCCGCCGTCCTTGAAGCGGGTGTTGTCGCAGCCGACCATGCCCACCAAGCCGCGGATGTTGCCGGCCTTGATGTTGTCGACAAGGGGCTTGAGCGGGTCCTTGGCGTCGAGCGCGGCGAGCGCTTCGATGATGGCCTCCACGGAGAAGCCGCCCCACATCTCGGTCTTGACGTTGGGGATCTGGACCTTCTCGGGGATACGGTTCTTGAAGGCCTCGATGGCTAGGCGGACGATCTTCTGGGCATCCTCGTCAGCGGTCTCGGCCGCGAACGGGATGTGCGTGGCGCCGCGCATGCCGCCGATCTCGTGAGTGGTGATGACCTTGGTGTGATAGCAGTTAGCCACATCCACCAGCGAGGGCATGACGCACTGGACGTCAACCACGATGGCGTCGAGCGCACCGGTGATCACGGCAAACTCCTGGGTGAGATAGTTGCCGGCCGAGGGCACGCCGTGGCGCATGAGCACCTCGTTGCCCGTGCAGCAGATACCGCACAGCTGAATGCCCTTGGCACCGGCCTTCTTGGCCTCCGGCTCGAGCTTGCGCGCCCACTCCACGATCTTCTCGGAGAGGAACGGGATGTGGCCGTGAACCGCGATGTTTACCTTGTCCTCCTGCAGGACGCCCAGGTTGGCGGAGGTCTTCACGGGGCGCGGCGTGCCAAAGACGATGTCCTGGAAGTCAGTGCCCAGCTTGAGGCCGGAGTAGGCGTCGATAAGACCCATCTTGGCGCACTGCAGGGAGAGCTTGACGGGGTCGTGGTCGACGCCATTGGAGGTCTCGTGCATGGCGCGGCGAATCTCCAGGTCGCCGTCGGTTGGCAGGATGCCAACCTTCTTCCAGGTCTCCACGCGCTCGGGCGGGACCGAGGACTCGAGCCAGGACAGCGGCTTGTTCTCGCGGCTGGGCGAATAGTCGGCGTAAGCCTTCATAGCCAGGTCGTGAGCGATGCGCTCCTTGGACTTGCCGCTCGTCTTGACGCCCACGCGCTCGGCGACAGCCTTGAGCTTGTCCACGTCGGTAATCTGGTAGGGCGCCTTGCCCTCGGTGGCGAGCAGGAGCATCTCGATGGTCTCAAAGGCGTGGTCGCAGTGGGTCGCTGCGCCGCCGGCCGACGTGCGCAGCAGGTTGCGGGCCACGATAGTGTCCGCGTCGGCGCCGCAGATGCCGTGCGAGGGCTCTCCGCCAAACGGGTCGATGCGGCAGGGACCCTGGAGGCAGTTGCGGCAGCAGATGCCCAGCTCGCCGAAACCGCACTGGGGCTGCATGGCCTCGTAGCGGTCGTAACAGACGGTGACGCCATCCTGCTGACCCTTGACGATCATCTGTTGGATTGCAGGATCGATATTCTTATCCTCGGGCTTCCTGGTGGTCATGGTCTATTCCCCTTCTATGGCCTGGTAGTTGACAACAAAATCGTGACGACGGTTGCTTGAGAACTGCCCGACCTCTTCATAGATGAGGGCTTTGGTGGGACAGGCCGCCACGCACGAGGGCTCGCCCACCTCGCGGCACAAGTCGCACTTGAACACCTTGTGCGAGTTGCCCTCGTTGATGGCGCCAAAGGGGCAGACCATCACGCACATCGTGCAGCCGATGCACCGGTCGAGGTCGCAGTCAACGCGCCCAGTCTCCTCATCGCGCGTGAGCGCGTGGAAGCGGCACACCTTGACACAGGGGGCGTCGGTGCAGTGGCGGCATTGCAGGGGGAACAGGCCGCCGCTCTCCTTGATCACCCTGATCGAGATGGGAGGCTTCTCACCCCCTAGTACAGCGCCGAGGAGTGTCTTGGCCTGGCTGTGCGCAGTAGCGCAGGCAAGCTCGCAGGTATGACACCCTAAGCACTTGTCGAAATCGACAAAAATCTTCTTCAACCCAATCATCTCCTTCCCAACCAAACTGGTCTTTTCGGTTCGTGCATGCCAATCCTGGTCTTTTCAAACTGCCGTTGATGAAGACGAGGCTAGCGGGCAGGACCGTCTCCCCCTGCCCGTTGTGCATTAAGCTGCAGTCACGTGCGGCTGTATGTGCTTTTTGTGCAAGTTGACACCGCTGATGAGCTCGATGATGTTCTGAGATGTGGTTGGAATGGCGCAGGTGGTTAAAAGACGCATGCGTAGTCCCTGTTTTCTCCGGGCGGGCGCTCTGCAAGTGCAAGCAGTGTCTCTACGGCTATGCGCGGCACATTCTGCCGGACTGTGCTCGGCGCCCTCTATGCAGACCTCATCCATTATGCCCGAGAACCTGGGATATCTCGGTTATTTTTATGCGTTCCTCAATATGAGTTGCTAAGAGTGTTATGAGCGAATAGAAATGTCACCTGTTATGTATAAATAAGAATGGGAGCCTTTCTGGTGCATCCGGATCCCACTGCGGCCGCACGGGCGACAATCCAACTTTTTCTGTAGCTGTCCCCTACACAGGACACCCACAATCTACGCGGCATCTAGACTTCAAGCATCACAGGGATAAGGACCCATCACCACCGCGAGAGAGGCACGATCATGTACGAGCCGAGCAAGCATTTAGCCACGTTCAACGTTGCAGGATTCCAATATTGGGACGGCGCTCGGGTCCTGGGCGAGCTCAAGGCGGGCAAGCGACTCAAGCTCGTCCCGGAGCCCGACAACCCGCACGACCCCAGCGCCATCGCCCTGTACTACCACGGCGCCAAGCTTGGCTACGTTCCCGCCAAGATGAACGAGCCGCTGGCCACCTTTCTGCACTTTGGCCATCGCAAGGCCGTCACTGCCACGGTCCTCCAAGTCAATAAGAAGGCTGACCCCTGGGAGCAGGTGCGCGTCGCGCTTTCCGTGGTCGACGCCCGCAAGAAACATAAATAATCGCAGGCAATGATCATCATGGATGCAGCGTTAACCATCGACGCCGAGTTGGACGAGCTTGAGCGCACGCTCGGCGTCCGCGTCCTCTACGCGGCGGAGTCAGGGAGCAGGGCCTGGGGATTCGCCTCTCCCGACAGCGACTACGACGCACGATTCATATATGCGCGCCCCGTCGCCGACTACCTCAAGCTCGAGGACACGCGCGACACGATCGAGTGGAAGCTCGACGAGGTGCTGGATATCTCAGGCTGGGATCTGGCCAAGTTCATGCGGCTGATGCGCAGGTCCAACCCGTCCGTCTTCGAGTGGCTGGCATCGCCCGTCATCTATCGCGAACGTCTATCGTTTGAGCAGGTACGCGGGTTGGCTCCGCAGTGCTTCTCGGTGGTGTCCATCTCGCACCATTACTTGCACATGGCTCGGAACAATGCGCACGAGTTTCTGGCGGGCGAAAAGGTGAGCCTCAAGAAGTATTTATATGTGGTTCGGGCGCTGCTGGCCGCGCGTTGGTCAATCAGGCGGCAGAGCCCCGCGCCCATGCTCTTCTCGGAGCTCATGGCTGCCGAGCTAGAGCCGGAGATGCACCCTCTCCTCACGCTGATGCTTGAGGAGAAGCAACGTGCCGGCGAGAAGACCCCGCACGCGCGCATCCCCGAGCTCGATGCCTGGATCGCCAACGCCTTTACAGAGGTAGAAAGCGCTGTTCAGGAACTCCACCGCGCCGCGAAACCCTCCTGGGGCGTGCTCGACGCGGCGTTCATGAAGGTGCTCGAAGACGAGGGGCTGATGGGGTAGCCGACACTCGTTATTCCGCATCCAACTTCATTTTCTATTATGAAAGGGGGGATTGCTTTGAAAAGAGGTAGATTCCTTATCCCGCTTATCTGCGCCGCCTGCTGCCTCATGATCCTAGTCGGCTGTTCTTCAGGTGCAACCGCCACAAAGAACAAAATCGAAACCGAAGCCCATTCGATTGGCGGAACGTTTTCAGTTGCCATTCCTAAAGGATGTGAGTCACATCAAACAGCAGAAGACACATTGAAGTTCGTACCTAAAAGCGCAGATGTCACCAGTTCTGACAATTATGTACAGATAGGCGTCTCGGGCACAGTTCCAGCGAGCACGGCAGACCAGCTAGTCCATATCTATTTCAAAGATGATGAGAATAACGGCGTCAAATACAAGTATGACAACGTCGTAAGCTCCGAAATCAACGGACATCCCCTGATAAGCGCCGATGAGACTAGAACGTTTAAAACAGGAGACACAGCCAAAAACAAGATGATTTGCTTTGCTGTGAGCGAGGACGACAACACGGCTGCCGTTTATTCAATCAAAGCGGCCGGTTTTACCCAAGAGTATCTCGAAAGCATTGCCTCATCCATCAAGTTGCTCTGATGGGTAAATCGCCCCACGTTTGGTTTCATCCACAGGTGCACGCAGTTCTCGCAGAGCTGCGTGCACCCTTCCTTTTTTGCCGCCGTGTTGTCATGCACAGCCAACCGCAAGAAGCCCCACGCCGGGTGCGGTTTGGCGCACAATCGTAAGGAACCCGCAACCACACCCGCTATAGCGCCGAGAAGGATCTTGTCCGTGACCCAAACCAATCGCAAAGAAAGCATCTGGAACAGCACGTTTATTGCACTGCTGATCATGAGCCTGCTATGGAATCTCGGGCACTCCATGTCCACCAACATCATCCCGCTCTACGTTCGAGACCTGGGCGCCACCGCCTCGCTCATCGGATTCATGGCCGGATGCTTTGCCATCACCGCACTCGCCATCAGGCCTTTTGCCGGACCCGCCTTTGATTCCTTCTCAAAACGGCGACTGCTTCTCGCCTCGGTCGCCGCCATCACCATCGCCTCACTGTTCTACGGCATCGCCCGGTCATTCCCCGTTCTCATCGTCCTGCGCTTCATTCATGGCATCGGCGTGGGATGCGCCGCCCCACTGGGGATGGCGCTGGCCAGCGACAACCTTCCCGCGACCAGAATAAGCAGCGGCATCAGCATCTACAGCATCGCCCAAGCCGTCGCCCAAGCCATTGGTCCCGCCCTGGGCATCAGCCTCTCGCAGCGAATCGGCTATCTGCCCACCTTCCTCGTTGGCACCGTCCTGCTCGTGGGCGCATGCCTCGTCATCGCCTTTGGTGTGAAGGAAGTGCCCGATCCGCATCGGCCTCCGTACCGCCTCACGCTGGGACGCTCCTTCTCAAAAGCCGCTTTGATACCCACAATCATCGTCTTTCTGCTCACCCTCGCGTTTGCCTGCACCATGTCCTTCATGGCCATCTACGGCGGGCTTCGCGGCGTGGAGGACATCGGCCTCTACTTCACGGTTTATGCAGGTGGACTTGTCATCACCAGACCGCTGCTGGGCAGCCTCTCCGACAGGATTGGCGCTCCCAAGGTGATCGTCCCCACCATCTGCTGCTTTGGGCTGTCGTTCTTCCTCATCAGCCAAGCTGCCAGCCTGCCGATGTTTCTGCTGGCAGCCGCAGTGGCGGCCTTTGGCTTTGGGGCATGCACGCCGCTTATCCAAGCGGATGTCCTGGCGCACGTGCCCCGCGAGAGCAGGGGCTCGGCCAGCAACACCGTATTCATGGGCATCGACGCCGCCAACCTGATAGGTCCGCTGGTCGCCGGGATGGTTATCGAGCATCTGACCGCAATCGGTCTCCCCGAGGTTGCTGCCTACTCGCAGGCATGGCTCGTCATGATCATCCCGATTGCCGCCGGTCTCGTGGTCTACCTGCTCACTTGCAAGCGCGTTGCGCGCTGACTGCCGCTCAACAGAGATAGGGCTCGGGAAGGCCTCCGCCTGTCAGCTTTTGATGGCTGGCAAAGATGGAGCCGCAGAAGCCTGACTGTCGCGATCTACCTGCGTCATCTTCGCAGGCAGAATGACTCGGGGCATCTGCCGAACATCGCGTGCCCGCCCTCAGAGCCGGCAATCAGCGCCAACCCCGCTTGACCGCGAGATTTTCCCAATTCCCGCTTCGCTTCTCGGCGACAACTTCCATACCTGTCCAGTATCATGGACAGGCAGCTCGTGCTACTCGGGTACGCTTACCCCATAACGTTGAGGGAAAGGAATGCCCATGCCGTACGAGCAGTTCTCGGACAACGATTACTTCAAGATGGGCGCTGCGGTTGCCGTCGGTGAGCTGTACGTCTCCGGACGGCTCGGCAATGCCGACGCTGCCGCAGCTCCCACCAGGCGCTACCTCGAGAGCTTTGGCCTGCGCAGCATGGCGGACATCCGTCGTCTGGGCATCACCGGGCCCTATGCCGAGGATTTTGAGCGTCTCTATCAGAAGGAGGCTTCCGCCCATGCCGCAGGCGTCGCAGAAACTCAAGCTCCTTTACCTGGCGCGAATCCTTGAGCAGGAGACCGACGACTCCCACGGTCTGACCGGTCCACAGCTCATCGAACGCCTCGACCAGCTGGGCGTGCATGAGGAGCGCAAGACCCTCTACGACGACATCGCCGCACTTCAGAGCTTTGGCTACAACATTCAAAAGTATCAGCGTCGGCCCATCGAGTACGGCCTGGCCACCCGCAGCTTTCAGCGAGAAGAGCTGTTGCTGATGGCCGACGCGGTGCAGTCGTCACGCTCCATCACCCAGCGCAAGTCAGACTCGCTGGTTCGCGCCATCGCCGGGCTAGGCAGCCGCTACATGGCAGACGACCTGCGCAAGCGCCTCCACGTTGAGGGTCGCATCAAAGCGCAGAACGAGTCGGTCTACTACAACCTCGACGCCATCCAGCGCGCTATGGGCGCCAAACGCAAGGTGGCCTTCCGCTACTTTAAGCATAATGAGTCAAAGCGCCGGGTCCTACAGCACGGCGGCGCCCTCTATGTGGAGACCCCGGTCCAGCTCGTCTACATGAACGAGTGCTACTACCTGGTGGTTTGGAACGATAAGCACGAGGGCTTTGCCAACTACCGGGTCGACCGTATGCTCGATATCGAGGTTTCAGATGAAGATGCCACCCACAACAAGCGCATCGCGGAGTTTGACATCGGCAAGTACCAGCAACGCGTCTTTGACATGTTCACCGGCCAGCCCACGGGGGTGACGCTGCTGGTCAAGGCCGGCGCCATGAGCGCAGTGCTGGACCGTCTGGGCTCCGAGGTCACTGCCACCCCCGCTGGCGAGGGGCTCGCCCGCGTGCACGCCACGGTGATGGAGAGTCCCACCTTCTTTGGCTGGCTCGCCACCTTGGGCACGGATGTCCGTATCGAGAAGCCCGACTCGCTCAAGGCCGCCTATCTGGACTACCTGCAGGGGATTCAAGAGCAGTACCAGGAATGACGCCCAAAGAAGAGGTGCCAGTCCGCCCCCGTCCCTCCCCTACCCCTCCTGCGGCGTCGTGGGGGTTCCGGGGTAGACCTCGCCGTTCTCGTCAGACAGCTCTTTGATCACGCCCACATCGGGCAGCGGGTTTGAGATCTCATCGGTGAGGTCGTCCACGATGCGTCTGAGCATTTCCGTGAAGCGGTCGACCTCTTTCTGGTTGAAGCTCTCCTTGATGCGCCCCGCCACGTCAAAGACGTAGCGGCTGCTGATCACGTAGTACTTCATGAAGCGGTCGGTGACCTCGAGCCTAAACTCGCGCTTGTCCTCCTCGCCGCGGCTCTTGGTGACGTAGCCCTTCTTGACCAGGTTGCCCACCTTGTAGGCAGCGCTCTGCGGGGAAATCTGCATGAAGTTGGCAAACTCGCTCACCGTGGGCTTACCCAGCGCATAGATGGCCTCGGCGCTGTACGCCTCATCGGCCGACAGCGACGACTTGCGGTCCTGAAAGCGCTTGAGCACCTTTTGGTAGTAGCGCAGTTTGAACTTGAGGTAGAGGTCGACAAGCAATGACTCCAGCTCGCTTCCTTGGGAGGCGTCTCCCCTCTCCGGCGACCTGCTGTTGCCCAAAGCCTGCTCCTCCACGGCCTTACCTCCATACACCCGCCCTGCCAGGGCTTTTCCGTACCGCAAACCCCGCCCGCGCCTCTCCGCTGACAGCGCCGGCCCTATGGCTGGGAGACAGGCCGCACCTGAGGAGCCGTATCGGGGCTTCTCAGCTGCCGATTGCAAACGTGAGTTCCGCCGAGCAGGCGACCGCGCCTTCTACGGTGGCGACCGCCTGTCCAAACCCCACGGAACCGCGCTGCTCGGTCAGCCTGCAGTGCAGTTCAACCAGATCCCCCGGAGTGACCTTGCGCTTGAAGCGACACTTCTTGACGCCGCCAAAGTATGCGATCTTGCCGCGGTTCTCCGGACAAGACAGCAGCGCAACGGCCCCCACCTGGGCCAGTGCTTCCAAGAGTAACACGCCGGGCATAACGTGCTCTTGGGGAAAGTGGCCGCAAAACACGGGCTCGGCCACCGAGACGCACTTGATGCCCGTGGCAAAGACCCCAGGCTCGTAGTCGACGATGCGGTCTACCAGCAAAAACGGAAACCGATGTGGCAGGATCTCTTGAATCTGGTCAGACGTGAGACTGCGCTTCTCGCGCGGCGCGGCGGCAGTGGTGCCGCAGGCTGTATCAGGTTGGCTCATGGATGACTCCTCTCCGTGTTGTGTATGGCGCGATGGCGATGTGACGCGGCCTGTCCCTGGCCGAGAAGC
>OMWF01000260.1 GCA_900314665.1 uncultured Actinomycetes bacterium | reverse complement strand
GGACTGACCCCGGAGGAGTTCCGGAATCAGTCCCTGTGTGCGGCTTAGGCCGCTTATTAGCCCGTCCAAGAACTGGGATGCAGTTCACCATAAGACGCGGGCCCCTGTTGGCTTGTGTCTGACTATGAGCCTTCTAAATCCACTTACGGTCGGTAATCACGCATTCGAACCCGTGGATGCTCGGCCTGTCGTCCCTCTTCACAATCTACGCAGCCGCCGGTCGCGGCGAGCATGCCACCCCAGCAGTTCTCGAGGTTGATCATGTTGTTGAAGAAGATGGAACGGTTTCCATACGTCTTGCGCGAGTACGAAATCTCGTCGGCGATGATATCGAAGGCCTCGTCCCACGAGATGCGCACCCACTCGTCGTGTCCGCGCAGGCTCTTGTCTCCGCCGGTGTGCGGCTCCCAATGCTTGCGCTTCATGGGGTACTTGAGACGGTCCTCACCGTAGATCTGCTGACGCATGGCGTGTCCCAAAGCGCAGGAGCGCGCTTGCGCGCGCTCCCACGAGTCGGGATGCGTGTCATCCGTCTTGGAGCAAACCACTCGTCCGTCCTTGACCAGGACCTTGACCGAGCACCGTCCGCCGCAGTTGTGCCGTCACGGCGCCGCAATCCAGCGCCCCTCTGACGATTCAGCTGCCTGAGTCATTTCCATTCCTCTCTTTGCAACCGATCCGACCAAACGACGGGGCAGACTCTAGAGAGTTACGTGGAGGGGCGGGGTGGGCAATCGAGCTGTATCATGGTGCCGTTTCGACACGGTAATGTGGTCAAATTCACGGTAGAGGTTGGTCATGGATCGCTCTCGGAACGGCTTTTGCACGACACTCCCTGACGAGATGCGCCAGAAGCTCTGCGAAAAAGCGCAGACGACGGTTCTTCAAGGCGCAATCGATACAGATGCTCGATGACGTGAACTTATCGTGCATGCTCGTCCTTGACGGGGCGTTTGTGACTACGACGGATCTGGGACAGGCATCCCTCGACCATGAGAACGAGCTTCCTGTTTTGTACCTCGGGCTGCCGGGCCGCCTGCTCAACCTGAACATCACGTTTAGATACGATGAGCTGGTCTCTTCGCTCTCGTACGTCAACTACCACTACCTGGCCGACATCTGGGTTGCGACGTCCGTCTCCTCCCGCCGGCAACGACTCATCACCCGTGATGTAACTCTTTGTCCGGTTCTGGCCCTCTCGGAAGGTCGCCCGCACCCGTAATGTAACTATTCATCCGGTTTGGTTTACCTAATTCATGTTGCACTTCAAGAAAAGCCCGTGAAAGCCGATTATGGAGGCGCCCGATTCCTCTTCGAGGCCCTCCCCGCACGCTAGAAACCGGACAAATACCTTGCCGGAATGGGATGGAGAACCCCGTACAGGTATGTTGACTCCCTTGACTCCCGAGGCTGGCGAGAGCCCGCGAGGGGCTTTGACGCCGCCGCCGAGTTTGCTCTTAGGCTGGTAGAGAGCGCGGTGATGCAAGAGGCGGGCAGCGTGACGCTCTCACCTGCGTTGGTGCAGGCGGTGCTGGGCATGGTCGAGGCGGGTGCCGGCAGAACGACGCGCCGAGAGATCCGCTCGACGCCCTGCGGGGCAAAGCCTGGCGCCCTACCTCGAGAGACGCTGGATGCCGGCACTCTGAAAGAGCCCAGCTCGCTGTGGGTCAACGGCAAAACGCCCCGCATGCTGCGCAAGCGCTATGTCGACGAGGTGCAGAGGCGCTTTGGCGCGGACATAGTCTGCATGCCGTTTGACGAGCGGATGGTACAGATGCTCAACAATCGGGTGGCAATCGACGCCTACGGTATGATCGAGAAGATGCTTGGTGGGCGCCGGACAGCGAGCTGGTCGTACTTGACTGCCTGGCCTTCCCGAGCGACCGGGAGGATCCCTTCGAGCCGGACGGAATCGATGGCGGGACCTTCAACCCGCGCCCAGACGAGCCCCAGGAGTGCGTCATGCTGAGCGGACACCCAGACGCGTACCCGCGGCTCAACGACGGCGCCGGCATCACCAGGGCGTATGCCGGCGGCTGGTTTGGCCTCTTCTGCCTGCTGCCGCCCGAGGGCCAGCCTCCCGAGAAGTACCTGGCCGGCATCTCGGGCGCAGGGCTGCGCGATGCGCACGATGTGCCCACGACGACAAGCCTGTCGACTATCGGCTGCCCCAGCTCTCCCTCCAATGCGGCACATCAGGCTCAACACGG
>OMWF01000188.1 GCA_900314665.1 uncultured Actinomycetes bacterium | reverse complement strand
CATGTCGGAGAGCACCGTGTCAAGCGCAACCGCCTGCACAGACGTGCGGGGGAAGCCGTCGAGGATAAAGCCCTTCTGGGCATCGTCTTCGCCAAGACGGTCCTTGACCAGGCCGATAACGACCTCATCGGGAACCAGATCGCCGGCATCCATGAACTTCTTGGCCTCAAGTCCGAGCGGGGTGCCCGCCTTAACTGCAGCCCTGAGAATGTCGCCGGTTGAGATGTGAGCCAGCCCAAACTCCGAGACGAGCTTGTCAGCTTGGGTGCCCTTGCCAGCGCCTGGAGCGCCGAGAAGAACGATGTTCATGCCCGAACCTCCTAATAACCAATAGGTGCATTGCAGGATAGAACCAAAGGAGCCTGCCCATGACACGGGCAGGCTCCTCTAACGTGCTGAAACCCTACTTGAAGAAGCCCTCATAGTGGTGCATCTTGAGCTGGCTCTCAAGCTTGTTCATGGTATCGAGCGCAACGCCCACCATGATGAGGATCGAGGTGCCGCCAAACGCTTGGATAAGCGTGTTGCCGGTGAACTGGAAGATGATGCTGGGCACGACTGCGATGGCTGCCACGAACACCGCGCCCGGGAGCGTGATGCGCAGGAGCACGTTGTGGATATACGTCGCAGTAGCGGTGCCGGGACGCACCCCTGGAACGAAGCCGCCCTGCTTGCGCAGCATATCCGCCGTGTCTTGCGGGTTGAACACCATCGAGGTGTAGAAGTACGCAAAGAGCACGATCAGGAAGAAGTTGCACAGCCAGTTGATCCAACCCGAGGAGAGGGCGTTTGCCGTAACCGTCAGCCAGTGCACATCAGGGAAGAACGCTGCGATCTGCACCGGGAAGTACAGCAGCGCAGACGCAAAGATGATGGGGATGACGCCTGCGGCATTGACCTTGAGCGGAAGATAGGTGCTGGTGCCGCCCATGACCCGGCGCCCCACAACGCGCTTGGCGTAGTTGATGGGGATGCGACGCTGACCGCCCTCGATGAAGACGATGGCCGGGATGACCGCCAACACGCACACGATGATCAAGATGGTGATGGCCAAGCCGTTGGTTCCCTCAAGCTGGAAGCTGGAGAAGATGGCGGACGGGAAGCGCGACACCACGTTGGCGAAGATGATGAGCGACATGCCGTTGCCCACTCCGCGCTGGGTGATGAGCTCGCCCATCCACATGATGAGGGCGGTGCCGGCGATCAGGGTCACCACGATGATGATGTCGGTCATCCAGACCGGAACCACTGCACCGGAGAAGACGATGTTGAACTCGGCGCTCTGGAACAGCAGCAGGTAGCCAATGGCGTTGATGAGAGCCAGGACCAGCGTCAGATAGCGCGTGTACTGCGTGATCTTGTTCTGGCCGGCCTCTCCCGTTTTGGCGAGGCGCTGCAAGGAGGGAATCACGCCCTGCATCAGCTGCATGATGATCTGCGCAGTGATGTACGGCATGATGCCGAGCGAAAACACCGACACATAGGACAAGGCGCCGCCCGAAAACAGGTTGAGCAGTGCCATTGAACCCCAGGCCGCGCTCCCTGCTGCGGTTTCGAAGCTCTCCACCAGCGCTGAGTACGGGATGCCGGGAACGGGGATGAACGACCCTACCCGGTACAGGATGATCATGAGCAGCGTGAAGAGGATCTTATTACGCAGGTCAGGAACCCTGAATGCATTAACAAGCGCCTTTAGCACAGCGGTTCAACCTTTCCGCCCGCAGCCTCGATCTTGGCCTGAGCAGCCGAAGAGACCTTGTCGACGTTAACCGTGAGGGCCTTGGTAATCTCGCCGTCAGCGAGCACCTTCACCAGGGCGTCCTTGTGCTTGATGATGCCCTTCTCAAAGAGCGTCTCTTTGTTTACGGTCTCGCCGGCCTCGTACTTGAGCTCAAGGCGGGAGACGTTAACCGGAGCATAGAGCTTGTGATTGGGGTTCTTGAAGCCAGGGAGCTTGGGGAGACGCATGTAGAGCGTGGTCTGTCCGCCCTCGAAGCCCGGACCCTTGCCGCCACCGGCGCGGGACTTCTGGCCGTTCATGCCGCGGCCGGCGGTCTTACCGTGACCGGAACCGGGACCACGACCGACGCGCTTGCGCTTGTGGGTGGAACCGGGAGCGGGCTTGAGATCATGAATCTGCATGGGAAACTCCTTACGTATCGCACCCGCTCAGCGAGCGGGGCCGGCAACTCGCCGCCGGCAGGCTCTTGTAGAGGTGCTCGCCTGAGGGCGAGCATGTGAGGGGAACAATACGTCCCCCGATGAAAGGCCGGACCTGGAAGACCCAGGCCCGGCTCTTTTCAACTAAATCTCTTCCACCTTGACCAGGTGCTTGACCTTGAAGAGCATCCCCCGGATGGAGGGGTTGTCGACAAGCTCGACGGTCTGGTTCATGTGATGGATGCCCAGAGCCTTGATGGTCTGAGCCTGGTCGTATTTGTGCCCGATGGCACTGCGCACCTGAGTGACGCGAAGCTTCTTCTCGGCCATTACTTCTCCTCCCAGCCAAAGACCTTGCCGACGGTCAGACCGCGGCGGTCAGCAACCTCGGCAGGAGTGCTGAGCTTCTTCAGACCCTCGGCGGTGGCTTTCACGATGTTCATGGCGTTGTCGGTACCGAGCGACTTGGACAGCACGTTGGTGATGCCGGCCAGCTCGAGCAGGGCACGGCTGGGGCCGCCAGCGATAACGCCAGTACCAGGGACAGCCGGCTTCAGAAGCACTCGCCCGGCGGAAAACTCGCCCAGGACCTCGTGCGGGATGGTGCCCTCGTCAGTTACCGCCACGTGGAACATGTTCTTCTTTGCGTCCTCGACGCCCTTGCGGATGGCGTTGGGGACCTCGGCGGACTTGCCCATGCCAACGCCCACGTTGCCCTTGCCGTCGCCCACGACGACCAGAGCGGTAAGGGACATGCGACGGCCGCCCTTGACGACCTTTGAAACCCTGTTGATGTAGACCACGCGCTCCTGAAGCTCAGGTTCCTGTGTCTCTCTACGAGCCATTCTCTATCCTCCTAGAACTTCAGACCGGCGCTGCGGGCGCCATCAGCCAGTGCTTGCACGCGACCGTGATAGATATGTCCGCCGCGGTCGAAGACGATCTCGGTGATGCCGGCCTCGATGGCACGCTGACCCACCAGCTTGCCCACGAGCTCGGCGCCCTCGATGTTGCTGCCGCGCTTACCCTGCTCCTTGAACTCCTTGTCGAGCGAGGAGGCGGAGACCAGGGTGCGTCCTACAGTATCATCGATGACCTGGGCGTAAATCTGCGCATTAGAACGCGTCACGCGCAGCCGGGGCCGCTCGGGCGTGCCGCTGATCTTGCCGCGGACGCGACGCTGACGCCGCTTGAGATTCGCCCGCTTCTTCTTGAGATTATCCATTACTGCTCCTTCATCCTGTCCCAGCCTGACAGGGATGGGACCTCATGATGACGTTAAGGACCTTACTTAGCGGCCTTGCCCAGCTTGCGGCGAATGACCTCGCCCTTGTAGTGGATGCCCTTGCCCTTATAAGGCTCAGGGGGACGCCACTTGCGCACGTCAGCGGCAACCTGGCCGACCTTCTGCTTGTCGATGCCCTTGATCACGATCTGCGTGGGGGCGGGCACCTCGAAGGTGATGCCGTCGACCGGCTCGACGATGACGGGATGAGAATAGCCGAGCTGCATCTCAAGGTTCTTGCCCTTGAGAGCTGCGCGGTAGCCAACGCCGGTGAGCTCGAGCTCGCGCATGTAACCCTGGGAGACGCCAATCACCATGTTGTTAATCAGCGAACGGGTCAGGCCATGGAGCGACTTGGACTCACGGGAATCGTCATTGCGCTCGACGATGATCTCGTTGTTATCGACCTTGTAGTTGAGCACATGGGTGAACTCACGGGAAGTCTCACCCTTGGGGCCCTTGACCGAGACGGTCGAGCCATCAATCTTCACCTCAACGCCAGCGGGAACTGGGATGGGCATCTTTCCGATACGAGACACGGTTTTGCTCCTTTCTCAGCCGCGTGCGTTACCAAACGTAGGCGATGACCTCGCCGCCGACGCCAGCCTTACGCGCGTCGCGGTCGGTCATTACGCCCTTGGACGTGGAGATGATTGCAGTTCCGAGGCCGCCCAGAACACGCGGCAGCTGCTCCTTGCCGGCGTAGATGCGCAGACCGGGCTTAGAGATGCGGCGCAGGCCGCGGATGATCTGCTGCTTCTTAGCACCGTAACGCAGGGTCACGGTGAGCTGGTTCTGCGGCTGCTTCTCCTCGACGGAGTAATCGGCGATATAGCCCTCCTCCTTGAGAATGCGCGCAATCTCGACCAGCTTCTTGCTCGAAGGCATGGAGACGGTCTGGTGATGGGCGGTGTTTGCATTGCGGATACGCGTGAGCATATCGGCAATGGGGTCAGTCATGGTCATGCGTTCCTCCTATGATTCGTGATGAACCTCGTCATCGGTTCGCGCCACCCCATAGCTGGCGCGCCTGTACGAAGAGGCCCCGACGCGCTGGGTTACCAACTAGCCTTGCGGACGCCGGGAAGCTCGCCCTTGCTGGCAAGCTCGCGAAAGCAAATACGGCACAGCCCAAACTTACGATAGTAAGCATGGGGACGTCCGCACCGGGTGCAACGGTTGTGCTGCCGGGTGCTGAACTTGGGCTCGCGATTCGCCTTAGCGATCATCGACTTCTTAGCCACACGTTCCTCCTTACGTTTGGCAGGTGCTTACACCTGCCTCGTTCCAAACGAACATGACGCAAGCGCCATGGTAGAGCCAGGCTATTTGGCAAAGGGGAAGCCAAAGGCGTCGAGCAGAGCCTTGGCGTCGCCATCGTTCTCAGCGGTGGTCACAAAGGTGATGTCCATGCCGCGGGTGTGATCGATCTTGTCGTAATCGATCTCAGGGAAGATGAGCTGCTCGGTGATGCCGAGGGAGTAGTTGCCACGACCATCAAAGCTCTTGGGCGAGATACCGCGGAAGTCGCGGACGCGCGGAAGGGCGATGGCGAGCAGGCGGTCCATGAACTCGTACATGCGGTCGCCGCGGAGCGTCACCTTGCAGCCGATAGGCATGCCAGCACGGATCTTGAAGGCGGCGATGGACTTCTTGGCGCGGGTCACCATCGGCTGCTGGCCGGTGATGGTGCGCATGTCAGCGATGGCGGCGTCCAGCTCCTTGGAGTCGACGGCAGCCTCGCCCACGCCCATGTTG
>OMWF01000185.1 GCA_900314665.1 uncultured Actinomycetes bacterium | reverse complement strand
TGCAGCAGGTAACAACTGTTTGAACTAACCGGGATTTAAGCCGAAATGTCGTACACTGGGGAGAGCTGTTTGACTGCCTGATCGGTATGCATACGCTGCTGGCTCGATGATGCCGGCGGGATGGAGGTTTCTATGAAGACCAACACGCTCCTGGGCATCGCCTTTGGCGCCGCCGCCGGCTTTTGCGCCGGCCTCCTGCTGGCGCCGCGCACGGGCAACGAGACCCGCGCCCTGATGGTCGATCGCGTCGATGAGCTGTGGGGACAGGGCCAGGACTTCTACGAGAAGAACGTCAAGGACCTGGGCTCCCGGGCCGCCGACTTTGCCCCTGCTGCCGCCGCTAAGGGCGATGAGCTGCGCGAGAAGATCGAGATTGCGCGCGACCGCATCGCCGAGCAGGTGGCCAAGAACGCCGCATCGGTCAAGGATGCGATGTCGGGCGCGACTCCCGTGGCCACAGAGACCGTGGTGACCGAGGAGACCATGGCTCCCGAGGAGCCTGCTCCCGCGGTCGAGCCCGGGGCTGAGGCAGTAGAGGCTGCCGAGACGGACTCAACCGAGGAATAGCTGGGGCGTCGCGGCAGGTGCAGTGGCGATGCGGTGCCGTCCACATCGATACCGGTAACGCTGAGAAGCGGCGCGGACCGTATCCGGTTCGCGCCGCTTTTGGCGAGTACCATGGGGCAGCGCAGGGTAACGGTAGGCGGCAAGCTGCAACCAGGGAGGTGGAGCCATGATTCTGTCGAGCAAGGCGCTTCGTGGCGCCACCGTGGTGGACGCCACTCCCAAGTATCGGCGCAAGGACGCAGAGAACCCTGACGCCAAGCCCAAACACAAGAAGATCGGCACCATCGACGTGGCGGTCTTCCACCCGACCGAACCACGCATCGTGGGGTTTATCGTCAAGCGTCCTGACGCGATGATGATGGTCAAGCGTGAGGACCGCTTCTTGGCTTGGGATCGGTTTGCCGCCAAGGACGACAAGATCTTTGCCGACGATGCCAAGGATTCCTGGGACGAAGCCGCCTGCAAGCGTCTCGGCATCGACTATGACGCCTGCATCGTGTGGGAGTTCATGCCCATCCGCACCAACGACGGTGCGTCGATGGGGTACGTGGACGACATCCGGTTTAGCACCAAGACCGGCCGCATCAAGCGGGTCCACTCCACCGAGGGGGGCCTCATCAAGGCGCTTCTCGGCGAGGCGGGCATCCCGCTCTCTGCGGTGCGCGGCTATCGCGACGGTGCCATCGAGGTCGACCTGAGCGCTCGGGAGCTTGAGCCCGAGGGAGGACTGGCCGCCAAGGCTGGCGCCGCCTCGGCAAAGGCCAAGTACAAGGTTGAGACGGGCAGCAAGAAGGCCGAGAAGAGGGCCCACGAGGTGGGAAAGAAGGCCGAGCAGAAGGCCCATACAATCAGCGAGAAGACCGGGCGCGCGGCTGACGAGAGCATCGAGGAGTGGGCCGGGCTGATTGCCCAGACCAAATCCGCGTATGACAAGGCCCGCCATCAGGGCGAGGGCAAGCAGGGCGGCAAGAAGCGCTCAACAAGCACCCATAAAAAGCAAACCAATCATGGGAATGATGACCTGGGAACGGATTTAGCGCGCGCCTTTGGCCGGGGGTTGGGCAAGGCGGGCAACGCGCTCTCATCGCTAAGAGATGAGTACAAGAAAGGAACCAAGTAAGTGAGTCAGGGCAGGCAGTACTCTGACCGGGCGCATGGGGACGCACGGCAGGACGCAGGTCGCTGGGACGACCCGCGCCGTCAACGGTCGGCAAGTGAGAGGCGCACGGAGAACGGTGCACCTCAGGGACAGGGCACCTATCATGACCGGTATCGGCAGCAGGGCCGCGAGCAGCGCTTTGATCGCGAGATGCTGCAAGGCGGCGGCAGGCAGCATGCCTCGAATGGCATGCGGCCGGATGCGAGGCAGCAGGCCCGCGGCCGGCAGCACGCGCAGGGCGAGACGCGCCCCCGCAACCAGCAGCAGACCCGTGATGAGTGGCGACAGCGCCAGCAGGCCGCCCGAGGGCGCTGGGATGCGCCGGCCGAGCAGAGCGGCAGCGCCCGGGTTTCTCGCGATGAGGGATATGGGCGCACGGCGCCTGCGGCGGGGCGGCACGGGGGCGCCGGGCAGGTGCGCAATCCCCTGCGTCAGAAGAATCCCGAGGCCTCGGGGCTGCTTCCTGCTGTCGATGCCGAGCAGCGCCGTCGGCAGCTGACAGACCGGGCCTCCCATCGAGAGCCTACCCAGGGACAGCGCTCAAACCAGCGCTCGCGGGTCGCAAGCCCCTCTGCCCACGTCCGGGAGTGGGATGCCCGGACTGCGCCGCGTGAGCCTCAGGCGCAGCAGACGACCGAGGTCAATCCCTACGGACGCAATGTGGGCGCCGAAGAGCCGCGCATTTATCGGGTGCCCCGGAATTCCGGGCAGCGTCATCGCCAGGATGCCCACTCGAGCGGCCAGCACCATGGGGGCGGGCGTGGCGCCCAGGGCCATTCCCACAGCGCCACTCCGACAGCGGATCGCTCTGTCAACCGCCGCACCTTCATCGGGATTGGACTGGTCGCGGCGGCGGCAGCGGCGGGCGGCATCGGTTACCTGCACTACGACCGCACCGCGCCCGTAAAAGTGGCACTGGCGGACGAGTCGGTCTCCCTCCCGGCAGGAACGACTTACCAGGACCTGATCGATCAGGGTTACCTGACGCCCAAGCCGGGCGATCTGCTGGCGGTCGACAACTCCACGGTCATCACCGCAGGCGGCGGCGAGCCGTACGTCATCTATGAGGATGGCCATCAGGTTACGGACGCGCATGCGAAGGTCAAGCGCAACGCCCGGGTCAGCACCGAGGACGGCGCTGACGACATGGAGCCCTACACCGATACCGAGCAGGCTGCCGAGCCGCAGCTGCAGGTTGGGGGCGTGGGCGCCATCGCTGAGGTTACGCAGCGGGGCAAAGCGGGAAAGATCATCACTCGAACCGGCTCCCTCTCCGGGATGAGCGTCGATGCCTCGGGCACCGAGGCGGCGCAGGACACCATCGTCCAGTCCTACAACGTGAGTCCGAGCGAGAAGCTCGTGGCTCTCACCTTTGATGACGGACCCACTGCATACACCCCCAAGTACCTCGATATTCTCGCTCAGTACGGGGCCAAGGCCACCTTCTTCACCCTGGGCAAGCAGATTCCCGACCTGGCCTCCTATGTGAAGCGGGCGCATGACGAGGGCCATCAGATCGCCACCCACTCGTACTCCCACCCCAACATGTTCACGCTTTCCCAGGATCAGATCAGGGAAGAGATCACCAAGGGGCTGCAGGCCATCAAGGACGCCATAGGTGAGGACGTGCACACCTTGCGCGCGCCGTACGGCAACTGGAAGGAGAAGCAGTGGCCGGCGGTCATCGACATTATCGATAGACATGTCATCTGGAACGTCGATACTGAGGACTGGCGTCTGCCGGGCAGCGACGCCATCGTCAACACCTGCTTGAAGCACACCAAGCCGGGAAGCGTCATCCTCATGCACGACGGCGGCGGCAATCGCGACCAGGACGTCGAGGCGCTTCCGCAGATTCTCTCCCAGTTGCAGGCGCAGGGGTATCGATTTGTGACCATCGACGAGCTGGCTTCGAGCGGCGACCACGTCCAAGGCTAGGAGTCCTTGGACGTGGCGGGCACCCGCCAGGGGCCGGGTGCCCCTCTGCCTAGCTGCGACGGGCGGAGGGCACTCGGCTGAGCTCCTCTTCCCGGTCCACCTTGCGCTCGTAGCAGAACAGGTACTGCTGAATCACACCCTCGTAGCCGTGATAGCGGCTCCAGTCGAATTCGCCCTGGTAACGGCGTTCAATGACCTTGCGCATCCAGGTGTCGATGGGGTAGGCGTCCAGCCAGTGCAGCCCAAAGAGCTCGATGCAGGCGGCCACCTTGGGACCTACGCCTGGGATGCCGATCAGCGTGCGATGCACGGCGGCGCGGTTGTCTGTCGTGGCCAGGGCCTCAAGGTCGAGCGTGCCGCTATAGATGTCGCGTGCCACGCTGCAGAGGTGAGGCGTGCGGTATCCGATGCCAAAAAGTCTAATCAGACTGGGGTCCATAAGGCGGCTGGGCTCGGGGAACGAGTGAAATGTCACCCCGCGCTCTTCATGTGGCTCGCCCAGCTCCTGACAGAGATTGTTGACGCTGGTGCCGATGCGCTTCATGTTGTTGTTCTGGGAGATGATGAAGGTGCAGATTATCTCCCAGAGGTCCTGCTTCAAGATACGGATGCCCCGGCTGAACTCTGCCGCCTTGGTGAGAAACTCATCGGCCGGGTCGATAGAGTCGATAAAGGCGTCGTAATCCGTGTCCAGGTCAAAGTAGTCGCGCCAGAGCTCGTCGAACTCTTGTTGGCTGCAGTCAAAGGCAACCTCATCGGCGTCTGCTGGTTGCTTGGCCTCGAGATAGTGCGTCCCGTTGATGATCGACCAGCAGCCATCGCTTACGCGGTGCATCCTGAAGCACTGGCCGGATCGGGCAATTTTGTCGATATCAAGTTGCGCAACGGGTACGTTGACCATGGTGGGTCCTCTGCGGTAGGGGCACGTTTGCTGTGGATGGTATCAAAGCTGTAACTATCATAGTGCATGTTACGATGCATTCATGCACAGGCTGCAGCGCTTCTTCCCAAGTGCTTGTGCAACATGTCCCAACCATCTGTTTATGCTCCCGAGCCGTTTGCCCCTGGCTGCGGGGCGCTGCCAGGCTGGCTGCCTTGCGGTGCCTGCCCGCCCTGCTGCGGGCCCCGTCCGCCAACGCCTCGACCACCTTGCTGCGGCATCTGCCCGTCGCCCATTCCCGAGGCCTGCTGAGTGGTGGTGGCGCTTGCGGTAGCCGCTTCGGTGCCGTCTACCAGGATGGTGTAGGTCTCGCCTTCGACAAGAGAGGCGTCGCTGGCGGTGAGCCAGGAGAAGCTGTTCTCGGCCGTCATCTGGGCGATGACGGCGCCGCTTTGACTCACGATGCTCACCACACTGCCGGCCGGCCCGCTTACCGTGGCGGTCACGCTGGGCTGGGTCGAGGTGCTGTCAAAGGTCTGGGTCATGCCACTGCCGCCGAGCGCGAGGACGGTGCCTCCGGTGATCTGACCGGAGCTGCCGTAGTCCAGGGCTCTGTTGCCGTTAACGTTGGCGCCTGAGATGTAGACCGATCCTCCGCTCATGGTGAGGGTGCCGTTGGAGTCGATGCCATCGGCGTCACCCGTGGTCACGATCGTGACTGTGCCTCCGCTGATGGTGAGGTTCTCGAGGCCGTTTGAGTCGGCTTCCATGCCGCCGCCAGGACCTTGCTGGCTCTCGCCTCCGGTGCCGGTGCTGCTGGAGGTTGCGTTATCGGCGGCGGAGGCGTTGAGGGCGTCATCTGCACAGGAGAGGTTCACGGTGCCGCCGCTGATCAGAATGCCCTGCGCCTCCAGACCCTCGCCCTGGGAGGTGGCTTGTATGACGCCGTCGCTAACGAGCAGGTTGTACTCGGCGTGGGCGGCGTCGTCGTCTGCGTTGATGCTGGTAGAACCGCCGGTTACGGCCAGGTCGATGTCGGAATGCAGACCGTCGTCGGCGGCGGTGATGACGAGGGCGCCGTTGGTTATGCCGACGTAGCGGACGGCGTCGATGCCGTCATCGCCGGCGTCGATGGTAAAGGTGCCCCCGTCAATGGCCACAAACCCGCGATTTGCATCGCTGTCGTTGCTGCTCTTGATTCCGTCCTCGGTGGCCGTAATGGTAAAGCTGCCGTTGAGAATCTTGACGCAGTCCTTGCCGCGCAGGCCGTCCTTGGCGGCGTTGATGACGTAGGCGCCGCCGGTGACGACCAGGTCATCGGTACTTTTGATGCCCGATCCGGCAGTGGCGGTGACGGTCAGTGAGCCGTTTCCGTTGAGCGTGAGGTCGCTCGTGCTGTAGAGGGTGGCGTCGGCTTCGCCGTCCTCGCCGCTCAGCGTCCAGCCCGCGCTGTCGGCAAGGGTATTCTCAGTGCCGTCGGCGAGGGAGATAAAGACCTTGTCGGCGCTCTGGATCAGGATGCAGGGGCCGTCGCCGCCGGCGATGCTGACCCCGTTGAGCACCAGGTGGACCTTGGCGCTGTCGTCGGCAGCGACCACCACCTGGCCCGCATCGAGGGTTCCGGAGAGCACGTAGGTGCCCTCCTGGGTGATGGACACGGTGCTGCCGTCAATGCTGGCTCCGCTTCCGGTGACAGTGGCCGAGCTCCCGGTCAGCTCGACGGCAGTGGCGGTGCCGGCCGCGTAGCTCGGGTCTTGGTCGCGGTCGGTGTACCCAAAGTCCATCTGAGCTGTGTCCACGGCGATGTTTTCGGAGACCGTGCCGTCGGTGGCCCCGGTGAGCGCAGAGCCGTCGCTGGCGGTGCTTTTGGCCTGGCTGGCGGTGCTGCTGGTAGAAGAGGCGCTGGCGGCGCCTGCGCATCCCGCCAGGCCCAGCGCGAGCAAGGCCGCGACCGCCCCGGCGGCAATGAGGCGAGCAAGCTGCTGACGGAGGCGGGAGGTGGAACAAACGGCGGTAGGATGGAGCTGGGGCAGGGAGGAGGACCGCTCGGGTTGCCCCTCGCGCTCAGAATAGTCGGTGTCAAAGATTTTCATGGAGGACTCCCATCAAAGAAGGCGGGCGGTGTGCAGGTTGGGAATGCAGGTATGGAGACTTACAAGGTCTGCTGGCTTGTCGCCGGCCGACCGCATTGCACGGTGAGGTTGCCGTTGCGGGTGCGAATCTGGTCGAGAAGAGCCTTCTCCTCTCCTGGATCCTTGAGCTTGATGCGGTATTCCAGCTGATAAAGGCTGCCCATGTTGGTGGTCTTGACGTTGATGAGCTCGTTTTTGCTGGTATAGCGGTCAAAGAGGTCGTCAAAGACGCCGCTGTAGTCAAGGTCTTCGGGTATGGAGACCTTGAGGCTCTTCTCGTAGTTGGCTTTGCTCGCGGCTCCCAGGGGCGATAGCACGAGCAGGGCGTTGGCGATGCCCACGATGATGGTGAAGACAATGGCCAAGCCCAGGTAGCCCATGCCCGTTGCGAGACCGATGGCCATGGCTAGAAAGACCGCGGTGATGTCCTTGGCGGACCCCGGGACGCTCCTGAAGCGAACCAGGTTGAAGACGCCCATCACGGCAATGCCGGCGCCGATGTTGCCGTTGACAAGCGAGATGACGACCTGCACCACTATCGGAAGCAGGGCCAGCGTGACCACAAAGCCCTTGCTGTACTCGTGTTTGAACATATAGATGAAGGCGATGGCGACGCCAAGCGCCAGCGAGGTGAGGCTGCAGAGCAGGAAGGCCTCGCCGCTCATGGTGGCGACGGTGGAAGTACTGTCGGTAAGGACGGACGTAAAGAGCTGGTCAAGCATCGAGAGATCCTTTCTGGACGAGGAGGGTGCGGCCGATGGTTTGGTAGGCGCGGCCGTATTTGGAGCAAGGCTGCGAATAGAGGCGCTCGCGGGTAAGCAGATGGGCTAGCCACAGCGGGTACGCGCCCAGGCACTTGACCTCCATCAGGACCTGTCCGGGCATCAGCTCCTGGCCGTTGGCGTCGGCCGAGAAGGACAGGTTGTCGGTGCGCCACCGCGGGCTGTGGTCAAAGGTGAGACGCACATCGGACCCGTCGATGGAGTGCAGCGCATCGCGTTCGACCACGATCATCATGGCGGGGTGCAGACCCTCCCAGCGCTCGCAGCAGGCCCTGATCTCACGCGCGATCTGCAACGCCTTGGGAGCCAGGGACGCCTCCTGTAATGCGGCGTCTGCTAGCGGAAACGAGGCGACGGCCTGCTCGTAGGGCATGCCGGCGAGAAACGCGCGGGAAGCGGGGGAGGTCATCCCCACCCGGCGCTTG
>OMWF01000034.1 GCA_900314665.1 uncultured Actinomycetes bacterium | reverse complement strand
GGCAGCGTCCGACTGATCAGGCAAGATGGAACCGTTGAACCGCAGCCGGAACTACCCTATACTTCACAACGTTCGGGGCGTAGCGCAGCTTGGTAGCGCATCTGCTTTGGGAGCAGAGGGTCGCTGGTTCGAATCCAGTCGCCCCGACCATAGAAGATGCAGGTGGGGCGGGGTATTCCCCGCCCCATTTTTTGTTTTTCCTATCGAAAGACACACCAACTACTTGTCAGACGCTTTGACGCAGTTGTCCAGCTGCGCGTGGGTTATGGAGTTGCGCGGCCTGCCCGTGTCGACTGGCCACTTGACCTTCGCGTGGCCCTCGGCCGCAAGGCCCACCTGCTCCAAGCCGCGCGAGAGCGCCGGGGCGAGAGCCGAGAGCCACTCCTGCGTGTGGTCGCCTACGTCAACGTTGTTCGCCATCCCGCATCACCTCGCGGCCATGGTCGCGGAGGGATCACGCGGCAAGAGAAAGGCCCCCGCCGTGGTGGCGGGGGCCTGAGCCATGCCTGGGTTTTGGGTTGGGCTACAGCATCGCGTCGAGCGCGGCCGCCGTGGCGGAGACCGCCGCCGACACGCCCATGACATCGCGCGCGGCGCTCCTTAGCGGCTCGCAGGTGGCCATGTACTCCAGGCCTTCCATCGTGACCTCTGGCGCCGACTGCGCCCACAGCACGCGCAGGGACGCGCCGTCGATGTCCTCGGTTGTCATGAGGCCGCCCACCTTGCCGGCGCGCTGGAGCTTGCACGCCAGCACGTCGCGCTGCTCCTCGCTGACGCCCAGGGCCTCCGGGCTCACCGCCGCCACGTCGAACGGTCGCCCCTCGCACGAGCGGATGGCGCCCAGGATGCGGGCTATGGTCTTGAAGTCGCTCATGCGAACGTGACCTCCCTGCCTGTGAAGTCATGTATTCCCTCGACTGCCACCGCGTCGAGCCTGCCACCAGACATGAAAACGGTATTTATCGTCTCAGCACCGCACAGGACGGATGTGAACCGAGTGTCTGGGACCCTGCCGTCGAGCACGAGAACCGTGTATGACTTGCTGTCACCAAAATCGAGCGGGATGCTTTCATTCACTTTCATGCCCGCTCCTCCTCTGCTCCAGGATTTTTCTCAGGTCCGACTCGTATCTGGCAAGGTTCCTTTTCGTCAGCTCAGTCTCTGATCTGGGAATATTATACCGTTCAGCGACACTCAGAAGGAACTTCTGGGCGTCTATCTCCCTCCTTGTCACCATTTCGTCGACCGGCGCGTCGGAGTAGTCTCCTCGCAGGTTCTGCTTAAAGTGAAAGACCTCCTCCAGCACCTCCGACGTGCTTGCGTCGGGTCTAAGAAGCACCGCGTCATCTAGGCTTGAGGCGCCGGCTCCGAGCTTGTCAAGATGCTCCTCCGCCTCGGCGTCCCTCTTGACAACTCCGCCGTGTCTTTCGACGTAGTTCTTCTGGGAGTTGTAAAGGGCATCGTTGACGACCCTCACATTGCGGCGTGGCTTGTCCTGCTTCCTCGTAAGCTCGACGGCTTCCTTTAGCGCCTCCTGCTGCTCTGCCCTGGTCATCGACGGGAAGTCGCGGCCGGTCCTGCCGTCGGAGTTGAGCTGTGACACTATGCGCCTTCGCAGCTGCGCCTTGCTCATGCCGGCCCTGCTCGCGGCCATGCCCATGGCTGGCGTGTCCATGAACTCCTTGAGGCTTCGCCCGCTTGGCTTGGGCCTCTTCGGGTCCCTCCCGGCCTTCCAGTCCTCGTAGCTGGTCTCCAGCTTGCTCGCGTTGCGGTCCTCGAAGGCGTCGTAGCCCGGCACGGAGGCCACCAGCGTGCAGCGGCAGTTCCACACCTCGGAGGCCGGCCCCGTTGGGTCGCCCGGGTAGCGCAGGCCGTTGCTGAACCGGCCGTCGTCGCCCACAAGGAGGCACAGATTGCCTCTTCTCCGAAACCTCACACGTGTTGTTTCTTATTTGATTTTGCCAGCAGACTAACAGGGATTTTCTCGCAACAGATAAGAATAGAAACAACACGTGTGAGGTTTAGGCGAGGCCGCAGCAACACAAAAGG
>OMWF01000205.1 GCA_900314665.1 uncultured Actinomycetes bacterium | reverse complement strand
GGGTCTCTTCGCGCTCAATCGCTACCTGGCCATTCCCGCCGCTCAGGGCACGGCCTGGCAGCCGCTGCTGACGGCCCATCTCAACGACCTGCTGGCCGGTTGCGCCTTCATGGGCTACACCAACCTGCTCTTCGACCTGGTGAGGCCGGGCCGTCGCCTTTCTCGGCTGGCCGCGGTGCTTCCCTACATGCTCTGCTGCGGCCTCTTTTGGGAGCTTGCCGCCCCGCTGCTCATCAAGCCCAGCGTGCCGGACGGGTGGGACGTGGTCGCCTACTGCCTGGGAGCACTGGGCTATTGGCTGCTCATGCGGGCGGCTGAGCGAAGGCGCCCAAAGACTCGCGATGCCTGACCTGTGAGGCGGTTGTTCGGGACTACAATTTGGACAAGGGGAGCACAGCGTCGCGCATGCTCGAGCGGCTGACTTTGCGGGTGCCTGCCGTCGGGCGAGAACGGAGGAGCGCCATGTCGGATGTCCAGACCGAGTCAAGCAGGCGGATCGTTACCGAGTTCTACCGGGCGTACGGTATCGACAAGGATCCCGATGCGTGCGCCGCTTTTCTGGGGGACACCTTCATCCAGCACAACCCCGAGGTGCCTGACGGTCCCGAGGCGCTGCTACGGGTCGTGCGCTTTCGCCGCTGCGAGTATCCGCAGGCCAGAAACGAGGTCAAGCTGACCATTGCCGACGGGGACCTGGTCATGCTGCACGTCCATTCGGTCCTCGTGCCCGGCGAGCCGGGCCGCAACGTGGTTGACACCTTCAGGGTCAAGGACGGCAAGGTCGTCGAGCACTGGGACGTCATCCAGCAGCTGCCCCGCCTCACCTTCCCGCCCTTGACCGACAACGGGACCTTCAACGAGCAGGGCGACGCCATCCTCACGGACCTCGACAAGACCGAGGCTAACCGCCGGCTGGTGACCAGCTTTTACAAGGATTACGGCCTGGAGAAGGATGCCGAGAAGTGCCGGCGCTACTTTGGGGAGGATGACACCTATATCCAGCACAACCCGCGGGTACAGGACGGGGTCGAGGACTTTCTGCGCTTTGTGCGCTATCGCCGCGAGCACTTCCCGCAGGGCAAGAACATGATCAAGCTCACTGTTGCTCAAGGCAATCTGGTGGGCTTTCACGTGCATTCGGTGCTCACCCCGGGCGAGTCGGGACGCAACCTGGTGGACATCTACCGGGTCGAGGGCGGCAAGATCGTGGAGCATTGGGATACCATCCAGGACATCCCTGCCTCCAAGTTCCCGCCGCTTTCCGACCATGGCCTGTGGTAGGGGCCCGGACGGGGCGCTGGGGTGTCAGCGGGGGACGGCTCTCCTTGGCACCTTTTGGCTCGAGGGTGGCGGGTAGAGGCCGAGGGCTTAGCTTGCACAAGGGGGCGTTTCCGCTCCAACTTTTGACGGCTTTGTCCACGGAGCAGCGTTATGCAGAGGCTTTAATCCAACTTTCGACGGCTTTGTCCACGGAGCTTCCCCACGGCGGGTGGGGGTGGACGACAGGCCGTCAATTTACCTGCGGTTATCCTGAAGGCGTCGCTTTGGTACCCGGAATCGGAGGCCTTCTCTTGGACAAAGCCGTCGAAAGTTGGAGCGACGGGGGCCGGATTGCTCGGAGCCTGGACAAAGCCGTCGAAAGTTGGAGCGACGGGGCCCGGATTGCCCGGAGCCTGGACAAAGCCGTTTAAAGTTTGAGCGGGAAGGGACCGGCTTTGTGCTGACCGGACCTGAAGTCGGGTCGATACCGGCGTTCCGGGCGGCGGCGCCCTCCCGTTTGCGCAGCCGCCCCTGCTGCATCCTGCCGTATTCCGTGGCGGGCTTCTCTGTAGGGGATTTACCTGCTGCTGCGCCTGGCGGCAGCCCTCGCGGGGGCGTACGATATCGATTTATGCGAGCCTGCCCACCCATGGGCGGGCCTCTTTGGCACTGAACCCAAGAAGACTGAGGAGTCTACCTGTGAAGCCCGTTAAGATGAGCGTTCTGTACGCGCCGACCCTGAAGGAGAGCCCCGCCGAGGCCGAGCTCGCCAGCCACCAGCTACTGTTGCGGGCGGGCATGATCCGCAAGGTGGCCGCCGGCATCTACGACTACCTGCCGCTGGCCTGGCGCTCCATCCGCAAGATCGAGCAGGTGGTGCGCGAGGAGATGGACGGCATCGGCGCCCAGGAGATCCTGATGCCCGCCCTGCAGCCTGCGGAGTTCTGGCACCAGTCCAACCGCTGGGACGATTACGGCCCCGAGCTCATGCGTCTGTCGGACCGCCACGAGCGCGAGTTCTGCCTGGGCCCCACCCACGAGGAGGTCGTCACCGACCTGGTGCGCGACGAGCTCAAGAGCTACAAGCAGCTGCCGATCACGCTCTACCAGATCCAGACCAAGTATCGCGATGAGATGCGCCCCCGCTTCGGCCTGCTGCGCACCCGCGAGTTCATCATGAAGGACGCCTACAGCTTCAGCGCCACCCAGGAGTCGCTGCAGGAGTGCTACGACGAGGAGTACCGCGCCTACGCCCGCATTTGCGACCGCCTGGGCCTCAAGTGGCGCGCCGTGGACGCCGACAGTGGTCAGATTGGCGGCAAGACCTCCGTCGAGTTCATGGCCCTGGCCGAGAGCGGCGAGGCGTCGATCCTCTATTGCGAGTGCGGCTACGCGGCCGATGACGAGGCCGCCGAGGGCGCGGTGCACGTCGAGCCGTGCGGCGACCACCTGGAGAAGGTCCACACGCCGGGCGCCGGCACCATCGAGGACCTGGCCAACATGCTCGGCATCCCACAGTGCGCCACGGTCAAGACCATGGCCGGCAAGGACGCCGACGGCACTACGGTGCTCTTCTTCATCCCCGGCGACCACGATCTGAACGAGATCAAGGTCGAGAAGGCCGTCCCCGGCTTCACCCTGCTCACGGACGAGGAGATTCCCGAGCGCGGCCTGGTCAAGGGCTTCATGGGTCCGGTCGGTGCTCCGGAGGGTGCGCGCATCATCGCCGACGTCTCGCTCAAGGCCTCCGACCACTGGCTGGTGGGCGCGCTCGAGCGCGACTACCACTTCAAGGGCGCCCAGCCCGGGGTCGACTTCACGGTCGACGAGTGGGCCGACGTCATCACCATCAAG
>OMWF01000183.1 GCA_900314665.1 uncultured Actinomycetes bacterium | reverse complement strand
GGCATAAAAGCCCTGACGCTCGCCATCGCCGAGCCCGAGCCCGCCACCTCCCGCGTCGAGCGCCTCTCCGGCGCCACCTCCGACGGCACCGCCGCCGCCATCGCGGCCCGCGCCTTCGAGGGCCAGACCGCGGGCACCGTGGTCATCGCCCGCGACGACCAGTACTACGACGCCCTCTCCGCCGCCGGCCTGGCCGGCGCCCTCGACGCCCCGATCCTGCTGACGGCCCCCGGCGGGCTCTCCGCCGACTGCGCCGGCGCCGTCAGGTCCCTGGGCGCCACGCGCGCCGTCATCATCGGCGGCGCCGCCGCCGTCTCCGATCAGGCGGCCTCCGACCTCGGGGCCATGGGCCTCGCCGTCGAGCGTGTGGCCGGCTCCGACGTCTACGCCACCTCGATGGCCTGCACGCAGAGGCTCATCGAGGAGGGCGGCTCGGCCGACTGGGCCATCGCCTGCAGCCCCGCCAGCTTCGCGGACGCCGTCTCCATATCCGGCTGGGCCTACGCCAACAAGGTGCCCGTCATGCTGCAGACCTGGGGGGACACCGCCGCCGACCGCGGGTTCGACGCCGCGGCCATGGAGGTCCTCAAGACCCGCCGCGTGGTCGTCTGCGGCGGCACCGGCGCGGTCTCCGACGAGTCGGTCGCCGGGCTTGACGTCGAGCGCCTGGGCGGGGCGACCATGTACGACACCAACGCCGCCATCGCCGGCTGGACGCTCGAGCACGGCATGTCCGCGGGCGACGTGACGGTCGCCAGCGCCATCCTGGACTACAACGGCGTGGACGCCCTGGCGGGATCGGCCCTCGCCGGCAGCAGGTGCGGCGTGGTCCTACTGGCCAAGTCCAACGGCGCCTTCCCGTACTCCGACACCTCCACGGCCCTGGGCTTCATCGGGGCCCACGAGCCGCAGGTCCAGATGGTCCACGTGCTCGGCGGCGAGGCCGCCAGCACCCCGGCCCTCTACGACGCCATCAAGGGCGCCCTGGGCGAGGAGTAACCGCCTCTTCGCGCTTCTAAGGACGACCGACCGGGAGGCCCCGCAGCGATGCGGGGCCTCCCTCTCGTTTATCGGCTCAACTTCCGTTAAGGGCGTCGTGTGCTGCACCGCCGCGCTTCGATGTAATCCTCTGCCGTCTGCTTTCCGGCGTTTCCGGTTCCTGACGTACGGGACGGGTCGGCGGTGCTAGGGTGTACAAGCGTGTGCCGTAACCTTCAACACAACCCCAAGGGACGTGAGATGCGTTATCTGGATGCAATCGCCAAGACCGCTGCTTCGAACCCCAACCGCACCGCCATCGTGACCACGGCCGGCGAATCGGCCACCTACGGGTGGCTCTGGGGCGCTTCTGAGGCCCTCGCCGCCTGGATCGATGCGAGCGGCGTGCCCGAGCATGAGCCGGTGATGGTGTACGGGCACAAGTCACCGCTGCACATCGCCTGCATGCACGCCTGTCTCAAGAGCGGCCGCCCCTACGTGCCGGTCGACCGCTTCTCCGTGCCCAAGGAGCGAGCGGTGAGCATCGCCGGCCAGATCGGCGCCCCGCTGGTCATGGCCACCAGCGAGTACCCTGATGAGCTGGCGGGGGCTGCTGCCGTGCTGCTCGATGAGGCCCGACTGACGTCCATCGTCGGGCAGGGCGGCGCATCGAAGCAGGAACGCTGGGTGTCAGGCGAGGACCTGGCGTACATCCTCTTCACCTCCGGGTCGACCGGGACGCCCAAGGGCGTTCAGGTGACCGCCAGCTGCTTCGACAACTTCCTCGGCTGGGCGGTGACCCTGGGCGGCATCGACAAGACCGGCCTCACCTTCCTGAACCAGGCGCCCTTCTCGTTCGACCTCTCCGTCTACGAGCTGGCGATGGCCCTCGCCAGCGGCGGTACCCTCTTCTGCCTTACCAAGCAGGTGCAGGACAACATGCGCGAGGAGTTCAAGGCGCTTTCCGCCTCCGGTGTGGGGGTGTGGGTCTCGACCCCATCGTTCGCCAACATGTGCCTGGTCGACGATTCGTTCACCCAGGAGCTGCTGCCCGACCTCAAGCTCTTTATCTTCTGCGGCGAGACGCTCGCCAACTCTACGGCCGCCGCGCTGCTTGAGCGTTTCCCGCAAGCCAAGGTCATCAACAGCTACG
>OMWF01000175.1 GCA_900314665.1 uncultured Actinomycetes bacterium | reverse complement strand
TCCAACGCCATGGCCATGCCGCGCCTGACGGCCCTTGAGCGCTGGGCTTTTCCCCTGGCCTTTGGCATCTTCCAAGCCCTGATGCCGCTCATCGGCTACTTGGTGGGCAGCTTCTTTGCCGGTTACATCGAGCAGATCGCGGGCATCTTCACGTTCATCGTGCTGGGTGCCCTAGGCGCCAACATGGCTCGCGAGGGGGTCAAGGGCCTGCGACATCCGGAGGAGGTCGAACCCAAGAGCTTCTCGATGGGCCTGGTGCTGCTGCAGGCGGTGGCGACCAGCATCGATGCGCTGGCGGTGGGAGTCTCCTTTGCCGGCTACGTGAGCCTGGCCGTGGGCCCCGCCTGCGGGCTGATCGGCGTCGTCACCCTCGGGATCTGCCTCGTCGGGTTGGAGGCGGGCCGTCTGCTGGGGCTCGCCTTTGGCGCTAAGGCGCAGATTGCCGGCGGCCTCATCCTGGTGCTTATCGGCAGCCGCGCGCTGCTGGGGTAGGGTTTGCCGGCTCCCGCCGGGCGCAACCGGATAGGCGCAGCGCAAGGACGACTGCGAATGAGAGCACAGAGAGGGCCCCGCTTGCGTGCGGGGCCCTCTCGTGGCGTGTCGGGTTGCCGTGCTTTGCGCGCTTGCGGTCAGCAGTAGTAGAGCATCTCGTTGTAGCTGGGGATGGGCCAGTAGTCCTTGTCGACGATGACCTCCATGGCATCGGTCGCCTCGCGCAGCTCGTCCATGGCGGGCAGGACCTCGTCGTGGTAGGCCATGGCCTGGCCGTAGACAAAGCCGTCCTCGTCGGCGGGCGTCTGCTGGGCCTTGACGGTGGCCGCGTCGAGCTTGTCGATGGCGGCGGACATCTTGTCGGCGCCGTCGGTGAGCTTCTTGAGGAGCTCGGCCTCGGCCTTGACGGACAGGCCGTCGACGCCGCAGCTGTTGATGTTGCTGATGGTCTGGCTGATCTCGTTGGCAAAGCCGGTGACCGCCGGGAACAGGCGCTGGCGCGCCATCTTGAGCATGGTCAGGGCCTCGATGTTGAGAAGCTTGATATACGCCTCGAGCTTGACCTCGTAGCGGGCCTTGACCTCGACCTCGGAGAGCACGCCAAAGCGGCCGAAGAGCTCCATGTTCTTGGGGTCGACCATGCAGCGGACGGCCTCGGGGGTGCTGCGGTTGTTGGCCAGGCCGCGGCGGGCGGCCTCCTCCGGCCACTCCTCGCTGTAGCCGTCGCCGTTGAAGATGATGCGCTGATGTGCGGTGAGGGTGTCCTTGACCCAGCCCATGGCCTTGGTCTGGAACTCGTCGGGGGAGACGCCTTCCATGGCGTCCAGGAAGTCCGAGAGGCTCTTGGAGACGATGGTGTTGAGCACCGTGTTGGCATCGGAGAGGTTCTGGTTGGAGCCGGGCATGCGGAACTCAAACTTGTTGCCCGTGAAGGCAAACGGGGAGGTGCGGTTGCGGTCGGTGGTGTCGCGGAAGAACTTGGGCAGCACCGGGGTGCCCAGCTCCATGGCGACCTTGCCCTGGTGGACGTAGTCCTTGCCCTCGATGATGGAGGTCACGATCTCATTGAGCTCGTCGCCCAGGAAGATGGAGATGATGGCCGGAGGCGCCTCGTTGGCGCCCAGGCGGTGGTCGTTACCGGCGGAGGCCACGGAGGCGCGCAGGATCTCCTGGTACTCGTCGACGGCGGCGATGACTGCGGTCAAAAAGACCAGGAACTGGAGGTTCTCGCTGGGGTTGCTGCCCGGTTTGAGCAGGTTGTGGCCCTCAGCCTCGAGCGACCAGTTGTTGTGCTTGCCGGAGCCGTTGATCCACTCGAAGGGCTTCTCGTGGAGCAGGCAGACCAGGCCGTAGTGGGAGGCGATGAGCTTCATCTTCTCCATGGTGAGCAGGTTGGCGTCGATGCCCACGTTGGAGACCTGGAAGAAGGGCGCCAGCTCGTGCTGGCAGGGAGCCACCTCGTTGTGCTTGGTCTTGGCGGGGATGCCGAGCTTCCAGAGCTCGTCGTCAAGCTCCTTCATGAAGGCGTTGACCGTGGGACGGATGGCGCCAAAGTAGTGCTCCTCGAGCTCCTGGCCCTTGGAGGGAGCCGCGCCAAAGAGCGTGCGGCCGGTCAGCCTCAGGTCCTTGCGCTTCTCGTAGTCCTCCTCCTTGATGAGGAAGTATTCCTGCTCCGGGCCGATGGTGGTGTAGACGCGCCTCGGCGTTCTGCCGAAGAGCTCGAGCACGCGCTTGGCCTGTTTCTCGAGCGCGTTCTGCGAGCGCAGGAGCGGCGTCTTCTTGTCGAGCGCCTCGCCGGTGTAGCTGCAGAACGCCGTCGGGATGCAGAGGGTCGCGCCGTTGCCGTGGCGCT
>OMWF01000168.1 GCA_900314665.1 uncultured Actinomycetes bacterium | reverse complement strand
CCCCAGCACCTCGAGGTTTCTGGGCAGGGTGAGGGAGACCAGGTTGGGGCAGGGCGCGCTGCCCATGATGTGCGTCACGGTGTCGGCGATGACCAGCCTTCTCACGCTCTGGGGAAAGGCGTTGTTTCCGATGGAGGTCACCGGCCGGCCGTCGAGGTGCGATGGAATCTCAAGCACCGAGGGCGCTCCCTTGCAGCGCACGAGGCGGGCGCTGCCGTCGGGCATCGGGTCGTAGTCAAAGTCGCGCCCGCTCACCATCCGCTCCGTGGCTGCCATCCAGCCCTTCTCGCACGCATGGTGGTAGAAGGGGGTGAATCCGGAGCAGATCCACAGGCAGGTGCTGCTGGGGGTGAAGGCCGCGTCCTCAAGCGAGTCGGGCACCGCCAGGGCGCGCAGCGAGTTGTGGCCATAGACGTACGCATCTCGGTCGACAACCCTGGTGCCAGGGCTGATGCGCGTCACGGGCTGGTAGGGCAGAGCCAGCATGAGCAGCCGCCGGCCGTCGGCCGAATAGAGGCTGCCCTCACGAGCCGTATAGCGAGGGTTGCCCTCCTCGACTGCGAAGTCAAGGCCTTCGCTCCTGGCTCGAGTGACGGAGTAGTCGGTCGACACCATCGGGTCGTCGTCGGGCGTGGGGGCCGTGCTCATGGCGGCCGTGCCAAGGTAGGAGACCGTGCCGGCAAGCCCCGTCAGGTCGATGGTGGTGACGGTGCGGGAGATGTAGAGGTGGTGGGGGACCAGGCTGTTGAGCGCCCCGCGTCCCACCAGCTTGAGGGAGTGGGGCAGCACCAGCGCCTCGACCGGCGCCCGGGGCGGCACCGCGTCAAAGCGGTGGCGCATGTCGCGGCGCATCCGGTTGATGTCCACGTCCGACACCGCCACCACCGGGTTTCCGTTGATGCGGGAGGGCAGCGTGATGGCGATCTTCTCGGCAGAGCTGACCTCCGAGAAGTCAAAGCCCTCGATGACGTAGTGACCCAGGGTGTCGGTGCTCACCGAGAGGTAGCGGCGGGCTGCCTTGGTCGATATCTCGAGGTCGTAATTGGGCGAGAAATCCTCGCCCCAGCGGGTGATGAGGCCCTCGCAATACTCGATGACCTGGTCGAGCTTGCGGTGCGTCTGCGGCGAATCGCCGATCGGCGCGGGCACCAAAGCCTGCGGGGGCGCGGCGAGGGGGCGGGGCGCATCCATCAGAGGTCGTCCTCTTCGAGGATGAGCTTGATTGCCCACGACGGCACCTCGGGGTCGGAGCAGCCGTCGTCAAGGAAGATAAAGGCCGACTTGTAGCTGGGCATCTTCTGGGGATACGTGCCAGCCCCGTCCGTGAAGTAGATGAGGCCCTGGAGGTTGGCGAGGGTGCGGCTGGCGAGGAGCTGGTCGACGTAGGAGAAGACCGGCCTAAAGTCCGTTCCGCCAAAGCCGGTGAGCTTGAGCGAGGCGACAAACTCATCGACTTGGTCAACGCTCTCCAGCACCTTGACGTCCTTTATCTGAGTGTCGCACTGCAGCACGTAGATCTTCACCTTGGTGAAGAAGCCCTCTGTCTGCTTGAGGATGTTGAAGGTCTTCTCGACAAACCTCTGCACCAGGTCGCCTTGGACGGAGGCGGACGTGTCCAGGGCGATCACAAACTCGCTGATGCGCCGCACCTCCCGGTACTCGAGCGGCTCGATGAGCGGCATGTTGCGGTAGAGGGCCAGCCCGTAGGTGTAGTAGAGGTAGTCGAACTCGTCAGGGCTCACGGCCATGACCTCGCCATTCACGGCAAAACGCCGGAGAAAGTCGGAGTAGTCGTAGCGCTCCCGGTTGAGCGCGCGAATCGCCTGGACCAGGTCGCGGGTGCCCACGCCGGCGGCGGCCCCCTGGGTCTCCAGCTCGACCTGCATGCGCTTGGCGACGTTCTGCCAATCGTCGCGCTCCTGCTGGCGTCGCGGCCGGTCGGAGGCTTCATCCCCAACCGGGAAGGGACGGGCGGGCGCTTGGTCAGCGGATTCTCGCTGCGGGGCGCCGTTGCCGCCTGCGCCGGTCTGCCGCCCGGCGCCCTCGCTGCCCTTGCCGCCTGGCGCCGTCTGGGAGCCCTCGCCGGGCTGGTCGCCGGCGTCCGGACCCTGTTGGCCCCGATCTGGGTCGGGGTCTTGGTCTTGGTCTGGCCCCTGGTCCTGCTTCTGCTGGGATTGGTCCTGGTCGGAGGTCTGGTCGTGCTTGTCGCCCTGCCGATCCTGGCCGCCCTCGTCCTCGCCTTTGCCGTCGGAGTCGTCGGATCCCTGGCTCTTCTCGGCCTGCTGCCGGCCGCCCCGGTCCTGAGGGCGCTGCTCCTCGTCGGTTCCTTCCTCCTCGTCCGCATCCTCGGCCGTGCCCGGATACCAGGGGCTGTGGTCGTCGGCGTAGAAGAGGCGGGACAGGTCCTCGAGCTCGGCGGCGCTGAGGTTCTGGCCCATGAGCCAGCGGTAGATGCGCTCGGCGGTGAGCGCCCCCACCTCGTGCGAGAGGCGCGAGACGAGGTCCATCTGCTCGAGCTGCCTGGTGGCCCGGACCGCATCCAGGTCGAGGCTCGAGATGAGGCTCTCGACGGCTATGTCGCAGGCCAGGTCCCACTGCGGGCGCGAGATCTGCCTGCCTACAAAGGGGTGCTGGAAGATGCAGTGCAGCACCGCGTGGAGGTAGTCGCGGGCCACGAGCTTCTCGTCCTGCAGATAGCGGCTGATGACGTGGAGGGGCGAGAAGTGCAGCTCGCGGCCGTCGACCCAGAGCGTGGCCTGCATGTCTGGAACCGGGGTGAGCCGGTAGAAGGCGGGCTTTAGGAACCGCATCTTTACCAGCATGAGCTGCTGAGAGATGCCGAGCACGTCAAAGGCCAGGTCAATGGCTTCTTGACTGGGGGCTTCCGGTCGGTTGGCCATGGCATCCCTCCCTTCTGCGGGGTTCATCGGTGCCTTGATTCTAGCGATGGCGCCAGGCCCTGTCGCAGGAGCCGACGCCCAACGGGCCGACCGGTGGGCGGCCCTCGCTGCCCTCCTGTGCTGGCGGCGATGCCGGCTATTCGCCGGCCAGCGCCCGAAGCTGCTGGTCCATGGCCTGCGCGTCGATGCGGCCCAGCACGACCTGGGCTATGGTGCCGTCGGGATTCACCAGGAGGGTGGTGGGCAGGGCGGTTATGCCTAAGCCCGTGCGGGCGCTGTCAGCGGTGTCGAAGTAGACCGGAAAGCCGTATCCGTGCTGGTCGATGTAGGCGCGTGCCCGGTCCACGGTCTCACCGCGCGTGCCGGTCGCGTCAAGCATGACAAAGGAGACCTTATCGCCGTGGGCCTGGTACAACTGCTGCCAGTCGTCCATCTCATCGACGCAGTTGGGGCACCAGGTGGCCCAGACGTTGACCACCATCGGCTTGCCCTCACCAATGGAGGCCAGCTCGACGCTGGCGCCTGCGGAGTCGGCCACCGTCGCCTGGGGGAGCTTCTGGACGGAGGACTGGGTGGACGCCGGCGTGGAGGCGGCGGGGCGGGAGGCCGACGCGGGCGCCGCAGCAGGCGTCCCTGTTGGAGAAAGTCGCTGGTAGAGAAGTATGGCCACGGCGATTACGGCGACGAGGGCGACGGCGATGGCCAGCACCGTCCTCTTTGAGCCATGGGGTTTCTCGGTCACGACGCCTCCCAACCTAGAATGCTGAGTTGTCCGAGCCAGCTGCCCATCAGCCCGGTCATGGTGAGCATCCCCATCGCCACCAGCAGCAGTCCGCAGACGAGGCTGATGACCTGG
>OMWF01000164.1 GCA_900314665.1 uncultured Actinomycetes bacterium | reverse complement strand
CCTCGGGCGAGGCCGCATGGATGTCCACGCAGGCGGCCAGATGCAGGTCTTCGGCCTCCCTGACCGCGTTTGCCACCGTCGATCCCATGCGCCCGCAGGCGCCGTTCACCAGTACCTCTATCATCTCGTTCTCCTCTCCGGGGCCTATGGATCGCGCCCCATGGTTGATGCCTTTCCGCGCCCCCTCGGTCGGCGACGCTACTCCCCCACCACCGACGAGAGCCGCGCCTCCACGTCATCGGGCTCGAAGGGGCTGATGACGGAGATGGTGGGAGTGCCGGTGAGCAGCCGCGGGGCCACCTTGGCGACGTCGTCCAGGCTCACCGCGCGCACCCTCCGCTCCTGATCGTCGATGGAGAGCAGCTCGCAGCCCAGCACCTCGTTGCGGCCGAGGGCGCCCATGCGGGTTTGGGTGTACTCGCCGCGCAGGACGATCTGGCTCGCCACCGTCTCCTTGGCGCGCGCCAGCTCCTCGGCGGTGATGCCTTCCTCCAGCGCCTTTGCCAGCTCGCGGTGGATGATGTCCACAACCTTCTCGAGGTTGGCGGGGCGGGTGCCGGCGTAGACCGAGTAGATGCCGGTGCCCTGGTAGCTGCTGGAGTAGGAGCTCACCGCGTAGGCCAGGCCGCGCTTCTCGCGCACCTCCTGGAAGAGGCGGGAGCTCATGCCGCTGCCGAGCACGGTGTCGAGCAGGGTGGCGGCCCAGCGCTCGGGGTCGTCGAGGGGCAGGCCCGGCAGGGTGTAGACGATGTGAGCCTGCTCGGTCTCCTTCTTCATGACCGAGAAGCGACGGCGGCTGTCGCAGGTGACCGCGGGGCGCACCGTGCGCGTGCCGGCGGGAAGGCCCGAGAGGTAGCGCTCGGCAAGCTCCACCAGCTGGCCGTGGTCGACGTTGCCGGAGGCGGCCACCACCAGGTTGCCGGTCGTGTAGCGGGCGTCGTGGTAGGCCACGCAGTCGTCGTGGTCGAAGGCGCCCACCACGGGGCGGGTGCCGAGGATGGGCCGTCCCAGCGCGTCGTCGGGCCAGGCGGCGGCGGTGGCCAGGTCGAAGACGTAGTCCTCGGGGGTGTCCTCGCTGCGGGCGATCTCTTCGATGACCACCTCCCGCTCGGAGTCGATGCACCCCTGCTCAAAGGTGGAGTTGACCAGCATGTCGCCGAGAAGCTCGAAGGCCCTCTCCAGGTGCTCGTCGATGAAGCGGGCGTAGAAGCAGGTGCACTCCTTTGAGGTGAAGGCGTTGTTCTCGGCGCCGATCTGGTCAAAGGCGATGTTGAGGTCCTCGGCGGTGCGGGTGGGCGTGCCCTTGAACAGCATGTGCTCCATGAAATGCGAGATGCCGCCCTGTTCGGGGGTCTCGTCGCGAGAGCCGACGCCGACCCACAGGCCGAGGGTCACCGACCTGAAGCCGGCGACCTTCTCGCTCATCACGGTTATGCCGTTGGTAAGAACGGTCTTCTGATAGAACAATCGGACCTCCTAACCTGCGCAGGCAGATGGGCTCCTGCGCCTCGCACCTCTGTGACCGGGCAGGGCGGCAGCCGCCTGCCTTCGGCATCGCCGCGCCCGCCCGCAGCGCGCACCATTCTACCGCCCGTCAGCCACCGCGTCGCCCACGGTCCCGGTTCCTTCCGGCTTGACGTGCGACAATGGCAGGCGGCGTTGCACGGGCGCGCAGAGGGTGCGCGTCACCGGGCGACGCCCGCGTATCCGCAGAATCGCTCACGTTGAGGGGGATGCTTCATCCATGGACTTCTACCAGCAGGCGCTCAAGCTGCACGAGCAGCACCACGGCAAGATCGAGGTCGCAAGCAAGGTGACGGTCGAGACCGCCGACGACCTCTCGGTGGCCTATACGCCCGGGGTGGCCGAGCCCTGCCGACAGATCGCCCGCGACAAGTCCGAGGCCTACCGCTACACCGCCAAGGGCAACCTCATCGCCGTGGTTTCCAACGGCACCGCGGTGCTGGGCCTGGGCGACATCGGCCCCGACGCCGCCATGCCGGTCATGGAGGGCAAGTCCATCCTCTTCAAGCGCTTTGGCGGGGTAGACGCCTTCCCCGTCTGCATCGACGCCGCCACTCCCGAGGAGGTCATCGAGACGGTCAAGCGCCTGGCGCCCACGTTTGGCGGCATCAACCTGGAAGACATCAAAAGCCCCGACTGCTTTGAGATCGAGGAGACCCTCGAGCGCGACCTGGACATCCCGGTCTTCCACGACGACCAGCACGGCACCGCCATCGTGGTGACCGCCGCCCTGATGAACGCCCTCAAGGTGGTGGGCAAGGACCTGTCCGAGGTGCGCATCGTCCTCAACGGCCCGGGAGCCGCCGGCACCGCCATCATCAAGATGCTCCTCGCCGCCGGCGCCAAGCACATCCTGGCCTGCGACTCCAAGGGCATCCTCTCAGAGAAGCGCCCCGCCGGCGTCACCGGCCACAAGCTCGAGCTGGCGCAGCTCACCAACGGGCAGGGGCTGACGGGATCGCTGGCGGACGCCCTGACGGGCGCCGACGTCTTCATCGGCGTCAGCAAGGGCAACCTGCTCACCGCGCAGATGATCGGCACCATGGCCGCCGACCCGGTGGTCTTCGCGATGGCCAACCCCACGCCCGAGATCGGCTACGACGAGGCGCTCGCCGCCGGGGTGGCGGTGATGGGCACGGGCCGCTCCGACCATCCCAACCAGATCAACAACCTGCTCGCCTTCCCCGGCATCTTCAAGGGCGCCCTGGGCGTGCGCAGCCGTGACATCAACTCCCCGATGAAGGTGGCCGCCGCGCGCGCCATCGCCGACCTCGTCACCGACCAGGAGCGCTCCGCCGACCACGTCATCCCCAGCGCTCTCGATCCCCGCGTGGCCGAGTCCGTGGCCCGCGCGGTGGCTCGCGCCGCCGTCGAGACCGGCGTCGCCCGCCAGCCCCTGCCCGCCGAGTGGGCGTAGGGGCATTGCGGCGGCACCGCGCCCCCACGCTCCTGAACGTCCCACTGAGGGAGGCCGAGAGATGACCCGCACCATACTGGCGGCCAACATCACCAGCCGCGTCCGGCAGCTGTGCATCCAAGCCAACGAGCAGCTCCCCGAGGACGTGCACAACTGCCTGATGCACGCCCGCCTGCAGGAGACCTGGCCGGTGGCCCGGCAGACGCTCGACACCATCCTGGAAAACGCCTCGGTGGGCGCCGCCGAGCACGTTCCCATCTGCCAGGACACGGGCATGGCCTGCGTCTTTGTGGAGCTGGGCCAGGACGTGCAGATTGCGGGCGGTTACCTGGAGGACGCCATCAACGAGGGCGTGCGCCTCGGTTACGAGGCCGGTTACCTGCGCAAATCGATGGTGGTAGACCCGCTGCGCCGAGAGAACACCAAGACCAACCTGCCAGCGCTCATCACCTGCCGCGTAGTGCGGGGCGACCGGCTCAAGATCACCGTGGCCCCCAAGGGCGGCGGAGCTGAGAACATGGGCGCCATCAAGATGTTGCGGCCCGCCGACGGCCGTCAGGGCGTGATGGACTTCGTGGTCGACGCGGTCAGGGCCGCAGGCCCCAACCCCTGCCCGCCCATCGTGGTGGGCGTGGGCGTGGGCGGCAATTTTGACCATGTGGCGCTGCTCGCCAAGGAAGCCCTGCTCAGGCCCACCGGCGACCACAATCCCGACCCGTATTACGCCCAGATGGAAGACGAGCTGCTCGAGCGCATCAACGCGCTGGGCATCGGGCCTGCCGGCTTTGGCGGGGCCACCACGGCCCTGGCCGTGCACATACGGCAGATGCCCACTCACATCGCCTGCCTGCCGGTGGCCGTCAACCTCAACTGCCACGTCGCCCGCCACATGGAGGTGGTGCTCTGATGCGCACGATCGAGGGAGTCCTCACGCCCGAGCTGGCGGCCTCGCTTTCCGCCGGCGACCAGGTGCTCTACTCGGGAGTCATCTACACCGCCCGGGACGCCGCGCACAAGCGGCTGGTGGAGCTGCTCGAGAAGGGCGAGCCCCTGCCCTTTGATCCGGCAAACGCCATCATCTACTATGCCGGCCCCGCCCCGGCCAAGCCCGGGCAGGTCATCGGCTCGGTGGGCCCCACCTCCAGCTACCGCATGGACCCCTACACCCCGCAGCTCCTCGAGGCCGGGGTGCGAGGGCTCATCGGCAAGGGCCGGAGGGACCAGTCGGTGGTCGACGCTCTGGTGCGCACGGGAGGCGTCTACTTCGCCGCCATCGGCGGGCTGGGCGCGCTCATCGCCAAGTGCGTGGCAGACTCGGTGACGGTCGCCTACGAGGACCTGGGCACCGAGGCCATCCGCCGGATGGTGGTGGTCGACATGCCGCTGACCGTGGTCATCGACTCCCGCGGAAACAACCTCTACGAGCAGGGACCGGCAGCCTACCGGGCCTCGCTCGCCGCCGCAGCGGCGGAGGCGAACTAGCGCCATGGCCCGCCCGCGCGAACCCAAAATCAACCCCGGGACGCTCAAGGCCGTCGTCTTCGACCTCGACGGGACCCTGCTCGACACCCTCGGAGACCTGCAGGCGGCCGTGAACCACGTGATGGCGTCCCACGGGTGGCCCGCCCGCAGCCTGGAGCAGGTCCGCGGCGATTTGGGCTACGGCAACGTCAGGCTGATGGAGCTCAGCCTGCCCGTGCAGGTGGAAGACGAGGTCTTCTCGCAGCTGATGGAGGAGTTTCGCACCTACTACCGAGCGCACATGGACGTGCGAACCAAGCCCTACGAAGGCATCGGGCAGGCGCTTTCCGCCTTGCGCGCGGTGGGCCTCAGGCTGGCGGTGGTCTCCAACAAGTTCGACGCGGCGGTCAAGGGCCTGGTCGAACAGTACTTTGGGGATCGCTTCCAGGCGGTCTACGGTGAGGACGAGGCCCACGGCTACCACCGCAAGCCCGCCCCCGACCTGGTCAACCGGGTGATGGCCGAGTTCAAGCTCAAGCCGGCGGACTGCTGCTACGTGGGCGACTCGGAGGTGGACATCCAGACGGCCGCGAACGCCGGGCTCCCCTGCGTCAGCGTGTGCTGGGGCTTCAGAACAGAAGAGCAGCTCCGTGAGTCTCATGCCCGATACGTGGCACACGACCCGATGGAGCTGCTCCACCTGCTGCTTGGAGTGTGAGCCCGCCGTTTAGGGCGGGCGCGTGCCGCCCAGGCGACGCCGCTACTTCTTGGTAAGACCGCCGTGGGTGTGCTTGTAATAGACGATGCCCAGGGTAGTGGCCGTGGCCACCACGGCGCTGGCGCCGATGACGGCGCTGGCGATGATGAGACCCTGCTTGACGCGCCGCTGACGGCGCCGGCTCGCGGTCATGGGATCGGCGGTCTCAGGCTCCTCGCCCACGATGGGGCTGCCGCACACCGGGCAAAACGCAGCCTCGGCGGGCAGCTTTCCTCCACAGTACAGGCAGTTCATATGGCTGCTCCCTCCAGATGACGTTGGCTCCCAGTGTACGCCAAGTGGCGCCGGGCGGCAGGCGGGACGGGACGCTACTGCTGAGAGCCCTTGTCCAACTCCGAGGCCTTGTTGGCAGCCAGCACCTGCTTGAACATGCTTCGCGAGCTTTCGAAGTCGGAGGGCAGCACCACCGTGGAGGTCTTGCCGGCCTTGGCAAACTCGGTCATCATCTCCACCCACTGGGTATAGAGGAAGAGCTCGTTGGCCTCCTGCTCGCTGATGCCGGAGCTGGTGATCGTGTCGAGTGAGTCTCTGATGCCCACGGCGATGGCGCAGCGCTGGGCGGCGATGCCGTTGCCGGTCTTCTCCATGGCCTCGGCCTCGGCCTGGGCCTCGGTCACGCGCTTTATCTTGGAGGCGTTGGCCAGGCTCTGCGCGGCCTGCTGCTGCCGCTGAGCGGCGTTGATGTCGTTCATCGACTGCTCGACCGAGGGAGGCAGCTGGATACCGGTGATGAGGGTGCTTACGAGCTGCCAGCCAAACGCCTCCATGGTGTGGGCCACGGTGTTGTTGACGTCGGTGGCGATGTTGTCCTTCTTCTCAAACACCTCGTCGAGCGTGTAGTTGGGGATCGAGGAGCGCAGGGCGTCGGCCAGGTAGTCGTGCATCTGCTCGATGGGGCTCGCCAGCATGTAGTACGAGCGGTAGATGCCCGACTGCTGCGGGGTCTGGCCCATCGTGTAGTCCACGTGGTACTGGGCGGACACGTCGAGCACGATGGTGACGTTGTCCTTGGTCTTGGCGTCGATGCTGAACCCCTCCTTCATTGTGCGCAGGCTGACGCGCTGCACCTTGCGGTCGAAGAAGGGGATCTTCATCCGGAAGCCGGGGCCGGCGATGCGGCAGAACCTGCCCAGGCGCTCGACGATCATGGCCTCTTGTTGACGCACGATGTAGAAGATCTCGCGTCCGAAGACGATGAGCAGGACGATGACGATGACGAGAAACACGATGAGTCCCATGGGGTCCTCCTCCGGTAGCAGGGGCGCGCGGGGATTCGGCGGGGCAAATCCGCTGCGGGACGAGTGCCGACAGCCGCGCCGTCGATCCAAGCCCGATGCGGTCGGCATACAGAGATGCCCCGCCGACGCAAGACGGTTTCAAGGATACCGTAAGCGCCGGTGGGGCACCAGAAAGGCTGTTCAAAGCCGGTTGAGGTCAGCTGGCGCAGGCCGCCGCCGACCGGTCGTGAGGGCGATGAAGCCCTTGTCTACGCGTTGTGGCGTCGACGGGGCTGGCGTCCCTGACGGCCGCCCTCGCCCTCGCCGCCGCGGCCGCCCTCGCGGTTGGCGCGGCCGGGGCGGTTGTCGCGGTTGCCGGAATGGCTGCGGTTGCCGCCGCCGTTGCCTCGTCCATGGCTGCTGCCTGCCGGGGCCTCGGGCTTGTCAAGACGGTCGAGGCTGATCTTGCCGCGGTCATCGACCTCGATGACCTGCACCTTGACCTCATCGCCGATCTCGAGCACGTCCTCGACCTTGTCCACATGGCCGCGGGCCACGCGGGAGATGTGCAGCAGGCCGTCCTTGCCGGGGGTGAGCTCGACAAAGGCGCCGAAGGGCTGGATGTTGACCACGCGGCCCACGTACTCCTCCCCCACCTCGGGGACCTTGACGATGGCCTCGATGCGCTTCTTGGCCTCCTCGCCGCCGTTGTCTGAGGAGGCGATGAAGATGGTGCCGTCCTCCTCGATGTCGATCTGGGCGCCCGTGTCGTCCTGGATGCCGCGGATGACCTTGCCGCCCGAGCCGATGACCTCGCGGATCTTGTCGGTCGGAATCTGCATGGTGATGATGTGGGGCGCGTTCTCCTTGAGCTCGGCGCGCGGCGCGGGGATGGCCTTGAGCATGGCGTCGAGGATGAACTGGCGACCCTCATGGGCCTGGGCCAGGGCGCGGCCCAGGATGTCCAGGGACAGGCCGGCGGCCTTGTTGTCCATCTGCAGAGCGGTGATGCCCTCGGTGGTGCCGGTGACCTTGAAGTCCATGTCGCCGAGGAAGTCCTCGAGGCCCTGGATGTCGGTCAAAACGACGGTCTTGCCCTCCTCCATGATGAGGCCCATGGCCACGCCGGCCACCGGACGCTTGATGGGCACGCCGGCGTCCATCAAGGCCAGGGTCGACCCGCAGGTGGAGGCCATCGAGGAGGAGCCGTTGGACTCGAGCACCTCGGAGACCACGCGGATGGTGTAGGGGAACTCGTCCTCGTCGGGGATCACCGGCAGCAGGGCGCGCTCGGCCAGGGCGCCGTGCCCCAGCTCGCGGCGCTTGGGGCTGCCCATGCGGCCGGTCTCGCCGGTGCAGTAGGGTGGGAAGTTGTAGTGGTGGATGTAGCGCTTGCCCTCGATGGGGTCGACCGTGTCAAGGCGCTGCCACTCGTTGAGCATGCCCAGCGTGCAGACCGAGAGCACCTGGGTCTGGCCGCGCTGGAAGAGGCCGGAGCCGTGGACCAAAGGCAGGTAGTCGGGCTTGATCATGAGGGGGCGGATCTCATCGGCGACGCGGCCGTCGACGCGCTCGCCGGTCTCCACAATCATGGCGCGCATGGCGTGCTTCTCGAGCGCCTTGCACTCCACGGGAACGGCACGGGCCCAGTCCTTGTCGGCCAGCTCCTCCTCCGTGAACTCGGCCTTGATGGCGGCCTTGAGCTCCTCGACCTTGGCGATGCGGGAGGCCTTGTCAGCGTCGCGCAGGGCGGCGGACATCTCGTCCATATGGGCGAACACGCGGTCGTGCACGGCGGCGATGGGCTCGTCAAAGATCCACTCGCGCTCGGCGATCTGGCCGGCTGCGCGGACCTTGTCGAGGAACTCCTGCTGCTTGGCGCAGAACTCGCCCAGCACCTGCTGGCCAAACTCCATGGCCTCGAGCACCTGGCCCTCGGGCACCTCGTTGGCGCCGCACTCCACCATCAGGATCTTATCGGCAGTGCCTGCCAGCGTGAGGTGCAGGTCGCAGTCGTCGGACTCGGTGAAGGTGGGGTTGACGATAAACTCCTTGGTCTCGGCGTTGCGGCCGATGGAGACGCCGGCCACGGGGCCCGAGAAGGGCGCGTCGGCGATCATCAGCGCGGCGGAGGCGCCCATGATGCCGATGATGTCATCGGGGTCCTCCTGGTCGGCGACCAGGGTGGTGGCCACGATCTGCACCTCGTTGCGGAAGCCGTCCGCAAAGCAGGGACGGATGGGGCGGTCGATGGTGCGGGCGTTGAGCATGGCCTTGTCGGTGGGACGGGCCTCGCGCTTGAGATAGCCGCCGGGGATCTTGCCGGCCGCGTACATCTTCTGTATGAAGTCGACGGTCAGGGGGAAGAAGTCGTAGTCCTTGCGCTCCTTGGAAATGACGGCGGTGACGAGCAGGGTGGTGTCGCCCTGCTTGATGAGGACCGCGCCGCTGGCCTGCTTGGCCAGCTCGCCCGTCTCCATCACATAGTGCTTGCCGTACAAGTCGAACTCGTGGGAGATCTTTGCCATGTGATGCTGCTTTCTCTTCGTCTTTCACTCACGGTATGCGTGACTGAAAGCCGGGGCCCGTTGGCCCCGGACGATCGTGTGTGGGCTTGAGGGTGGGCGTCGCGCCCGTGCAAAAGCCCTGCTCGGTGGGCGGGCGGTGTCCTAGGTAAAAGCGCTGTCGGCGTCTGCCGAGAACCGCACCGCTTGCTCGTGGCCGGTGGGGCTGCTCCCCGCGGGCCGCTCTGTATGCAGGCAGGGTCGCGTTCGTAGAAAACCCGCTGCGGGTGGACCTTCTACCAACGCGCCCCTGTGACCGCTTCTCCTCTCGCATTCCCAAGCGAAGCGAACGCCAGCGGGAATGCGACGGAGGGGCGGTCTGGGACCGCCCCTCCGCAATCATGCAAGCTTAGTTGATGTTGTCGCGGATACCGAGTTCCTTGATGAGGGCGCGGTACTCCTCGATGTCGCCCTTCTTGATGTACTGCAGGAGGTGACGACGCTGACCGACGAGGTGGCGCAGGCCACGGCGGGTGGCATGGTCCTTCTTGTGGGTCTTGAGGTGCTCGGTGAGCTCGGCGATGCGGTAGGACAGGATGGCAACCTGAACCTTGGCCGATCCGGTGTCGTTCTCGTCCTTGCCAAACTTCTTGACGAGCTCGGCCTTCTGCTCCTTGCTGATGGTCATTGCGATCCACCCTTCTTCTAGCGATTGCGTCCATGCGCCCCGCTCCGAGCCGCCCGGCGGTGGAATGCCGAAGCGCTAAGCGCGGGGTATCTGCGAGCATGCAGAAACCGCCCCCGGTGGGGGCAGCCTTGTCAGGATAGCATCTGCTTTCGCCATGAGGGGTGGCAACCTGCGGCGCTCGGCAAGCGGCGGGGTAGCCTGGGGCGGCGCCCGCTCGCTGAGGGCTGCCTGCTGCGCCCGGGGCCGCTGCCGCGTTCTTCTCGCAACGCAGCATCGCAT
>OMWF01000163.1 GCA_900314665.1 uncultured Actinomycetes bacterium | reverse complement strand
TACGAAGTAGGCCGAGAAGCCCGCGATGCGGACCACCAGGTCCTGGTAGTTCTCGGGGTGCTTCTGGGCGTCGCGCATCGTGTCGGCAGAGACCACGTTGAGCTGCATCTGGCCGCCGCCCATCTCAAAGAAGTAGGTCTTCATGAGGTCTACGAGCTTGCCTTTGCCAGAGTCGGCTGCCAGGGCCGTGGGATGGAACTTCATGTTGAGCAGGGTGCCGTTCTCCATGCGGCTCTGGGGCAGCAGGGAGACGGAGCGCAGCTCGGCGGCGGGGCCATGAGTGTCCATCTGCTGCACCGCGGAGATGCCGTCGGCCAAAGGCTCGCCGGCGTGACGGCCGTCTGGGGTCGCCGCCGTGAACTTGCCAAAGACCACGTTCATCGTGACGGGCCAGGTGCCGGCCTTGTAATGGCACCGAGCGCCCGTCTTGGAGGTGACGGTGTCAGCCCACAGGTTGCCGATCCACTCCACAAACTTGTCGGCCTCAGGATCGCCGTTGCCATAGCGCGGGACCTGCTCATTGATGTACCCGCGCATCTCCTCGTAGCCCTCCCAGTTGGCCATGACGGCGTCGTAGAGCTCGCGGGTGGTGTACTTCTTGGTCTTAAAGCAGACCTGGTCGATGATGTTGAGGGAGTCGGCCACGTTTCCCAAGCCCACGGCGGTGAGGCCGCAGCCGTTGTACTTAGCGCCTCCGCGCATGACGTCCTTGCCGGACTCCATGCAGCCCTCCATGAGGGCGGAGACAAAAGGCTGCGGCAGGAACTCGGCCGCGCGCTCCTCAAAGATGTTGACCATGGTGACGTTCCACTTGACCCAGTACTGGATCTGCGTCTTGAAGGCCTCCATGACCTGCTCAATCGAGGTCATCTCGTACAGGTAGCCGGTGTGGGGGCCGGTCTGCGGGCGCTTGGAGCCGTCGGGGTTGGGCATGGGGTTGTTGCCGTCGTTGATGGCGAGCAGCAGGCCGTTGACCATGTTGGTGTAGTTCTCGGTGCCGTTGGCGCCCGAGCAGGCCCAGTCGTCGCCGCAGCCCGAGGGCTCGACGCAGCCGATAAGACAGTAGTTGCGCGCATCCTCAAGGCTGTGACGGCCGTTCTGCGTGAGTGCCTTGATCTGCACCGGGTCGCTGTAGAAGCTGGGCACGCCGCCGGCGCGCTTGGTGCACTCGATGGCGCAGTCCCACAGCTTGTCGGGCATGCCGGGGTGGCAGCGCAGAGCGGTGGGCGGGTCGTGCAACACCAGGCGGGCGGCCGCCTCGAGGAACATGTAGGTGGCCTCGTTGGTGGCGTCATTGCCCTGGCGGTCGGTGCCGCCCAGAGTCATCAGCGTGCCCGAGGTGTACCCGGGTCCGGCCATCTCCATGCGAACGTGGTGGCACTTGCACATCTCGGCAGTACGCAGGTAGTACGTGTCGCAGAGCTCCTGGGCAAACTCGCGCGTGATTGCGCCCGTCTCCAGGTCGTGTTTGAGGTAGGGACCCACGTACTGGTCGATGCGGCCCATCGAGGTGCCGTGCAGGTTGGAGTCGAGCATGACCAGGGTCTGGTTCATCCACAGGGCTTGAAGGGCGCTCCAGAAGTCGGTCGCGCCGGACTCCATGACGGTGCCGGCGTTGCGGGCGACCTTCTCGAGTTCAGCCTTGCGCACGGGGTCGGTGCACTCGGCCGCCTTTTGGGAGACAAACTCGCCGTAGCGCTTGCCAAAGGTGATGGCGGCCTCGCAGCAGATGACCACCGCGCGGTAGAAGTCGTACTTCGCGGCGTCATCGCCCTCGATGCCGTCCTCGAGCATCTGCGCGCAGCGCTCGCGGGCTTGCTTGAGGGTGGGGCCGTAACCCTCCTTGACCGCCTTGGCGTTATTGGGGCAGAAGTGGCCGACGGGGTTCATGGCCTGCTTCTGGGGGCCTGCGGTGTAACAGCCGTTGGCGGCGAGCCTCTGATATTCCTCGGGGATGTACGGATCGAGCTTGCGGGTCATGCAGCGGTCGAGCCAAAAGTCCACGGTGTTCAGGACGTAGTCTCTGTCTTCGTCCGAGATGCGGTAGGGGTCAAACTCACGGGTGCTGACCCCGTCCTTGAGGGTGGGGATGATCCAGTCGATGGCGTTCTCGGGATAGATGGCCGAAGCGTGGTAGGCCGAGGTGAAAGTGCCCACCAGCAGCTCGTCGTCGTCCATGTACAGGGGGAGGTTCTCGCACATGTACTTAAAGTTATAGGCGCGGAGAAGCTCGCCGGAAAGCTCGGGGTGCTCCTTGTAGAAGGTGGTGATCAGCTTGTAGCGGTCCAAGTTGATGACCGGCATGTCCTCGCGGTAACGCTTGCGGCGGGCAGCGACGCGATCGCTGATAGGACTGAACTGGTACATGGGATTCCTCCGGTTCTCCGGCGCTGAAGCTCCGACACGGGATAGGCGGCATTTACGCAGCTACATCCTTTTGTCTGTCAATGGTACTCTGACGGTATATCGTGGTAATCATTCATTGGGCACCAAACTTCAAGCCCTCTCGGTTGTTTTGCACAGCGTGCTCGAAGCCGTCGAATTCCGGAAAAGCGCTCTTAAACTACATCTGCGGCAGGGCGAAGGGCGGCGTCCGACCCGCGAAAGCCGCGCACATCGTTACATCTCTGACAACGAAAAGCCGGCCCGGGGGAGGGACCCGGGCCGGCTCACTTGCTGCGCGTAAGGGGGTACGCAGCAGGTAGGGGGGTGATGATTATCGCTACAGCGATTGCTCGGTGCGGCGGATCAGGTCGTCCTGCGCCTCCTTGAACACGTCTACAAAGTAGGCAGAGAATCCTGCGATGCGTACCACCAGGTCACGGTAGTTGTCTGGGTCCTTTTGGGCTGCTCGCATCGTATCGGCCGACACCACGTTGAGCTGCATCTGCATGCCGCCCATGTCAAAGAAGTAGGTGTTCATAAGATCGATGAGCTTTTGCTTGCCTGAGTCCTCCGCCAACGCGGTGGGATGGAACTTCATGTTGAGCAACGTTCCGTTGGGGTACTCAACCTGTGGGATGTGTGAGATGGACTTGAGCTCCATGGTGGGGCCGTTGGCGTCCATCTGCTGTACTGCGGATATGCCGTCTGCCAGCGGAGAACCGGCGACGCGGCCGTCAGGGGTGGCCCAGGTCATGAAGCCGAAAAAGACGTTCATGGTCACGGGGTACAGACCAGCCTTGAACCTGCCGCGCGGGCCCGTGAAGCTGTTGCCAATCTTTGCATAGAGCGTGGACATCCACTCGGCGTACTGGTCGACGGAGTAGTCATCGTTGCCGTAGCGCACGCATTGGTTGTTGATGTACTCGCGCATCTCGTCATAGCCCTCCCAGTTGGCCATGACGGCGTCGTAGAGCTCGCGGGTGGTGTACTTCTTCTCCTTGAAGCAGACCTGGTCGATGACGCCCATGATGTCGGCGACGTTGCCGATGCCAACGCCAGCCAATCCGGTGCCGTTGTACTTGGCGCCGCCCTGCATGACATCCTTGCCGGACTCCATGCAGCCGTCCATCATCGAAGAGACCAGGGGCTGAGGCAGGACGTTGACGGCAACCGACTCGAAGATGTTGGTGAGCGTCTCGGTCCACCTCATCCAGAAGGTCAGCTGCTTCTCGATGGCTGCCTTGACCTCGTCCATGGACTTCATCTCGTAGAGGTACCCTGTGGCGGGGCCGTACTGCAGCTTGCTCACATTGCCGCCAAAGTCGGGCATGGGCTGGTAGCCGTTGTTGAGGGCCAGTACCACGGCGTTGACGAGGTTCATGAACGACTCGGTGCCATTGCCTCCGCAGGCAGGCCATTCGCAGCCGCAACCAGAGGGCTCCACGCAGCCGTTGAGGCAGTAGTTGCGGGCATCCTCAAGCGAGAGGCCGCGCTTGATCTGGGATGCGATGACCACATCATCGCTGTAGAAGCTGGGCACGCCGCCAGCGCGCTTGGTGCACTCGATGGCGCAATCCCACAACTTGGCGGGCGTGTTGCGGTTGATTCGCAGCGCTTGGGGCGGGTCGTGCAGAACCAGGCGGGCAGCGGACTCAAGGCACATGTAGGTCGCCGCGTTGGTGGCGTCGTTGCCATCCTTGTCCACGCCGCCTAGCGTGAAGAGCTGTCCGGAGGTGTAGCCGGGACCCGACATGGTGGGGGCCGTCGACCAGACCTTGTTGAGCTCGGCGACCTTGAGGTAGTACATGTCGGTGATTTCCTGTGCCTGGTCGTGGGTCAGCTTGCCGCTTGCAAGGTCGGCCTCAAGGTAGTCGCCCAGGTACTGATCGATACGGCCGATGGAGGTGCCGTGCAGGTTGGCATCCATCATGACGCACATCTCGTAGAACCAGAGTGCCTGGATGGCCTCGTAATAGTCGCGCGCGGGGTTCTCGATGACCCAGCCCAGATTGCTCGAAATGCGCTCAAGCTCGGCCTTGCGGACGGGGTCGGAGCAGTCTGCCGCCAGCTCGGCAGCGTACGCGCTGTAACGCTTGGCAAACAGGATGATGCCCTCGCAGCACGCCTTGACGGCGCGATAGAAGTTGAGCTTCTCGGCCTCGTCGCCAGAGCAGCCCTTCTCGAGCAGCTCGGCAATCTTGTCCTCGGCTTCCTGCTGGACCGCCTTGAAGCCTTTGCGGATTGCCTTGTTGTAGTTGGTCGAGAAGTGCCCCACCGGCTGGGCGGCCTGACCCTGAGGGCCAAAGACGCAGCAGCCGTTGCCGGCCTGGCGCTTCCACTCATCGGGGATGTAGGGGTCGAGCTGGGCGCTCATGCACTCGTCCAGCCAGAAGGGTCCCGTTTCCAGCACCAGCTGGCGCGTCTCCTCGGAGACGCGGTACGGGTCGACCGTGCGGGTCATGGTCTCGCGCGACTCGAGGTCTTTGATGAGCCAATCGATTGAGTTTTCCGGATAGAGCGCGCATGCATGATACTCGGTGGTGTAGACACCCACGATCAGGTCGTCGTCCTCGATGCGGAGGGGCATCTTCTCGCACATGTTCTTAAAGTTGTAGGCGCGTTTGAGTATGCCGCGAAGGTTGCGATGGGTCTTATAGAACTCTGTCACAATCTCATACCGGGCGGTATCGATGCTCGGCACGGTATCCCGGTACCTCGCCCGCAGGTTTTTGACGCGGTCGCTGATCGTGCTGAACTGGTACATGTCTGCTCCCATCTCATACTGTGCCGGTTGCCTTGAATGGTTAACCTGCGGCGCGGAGTGCATGCTTGCTCTGCTCCGCCAGCTGACCCCTAGCTGGGAAAACGCTCAGCGTTGTAATTGGAGGTTAGGAGGATGAGCAAAGGCGCAGGGTGCCCATGTGTCATTGGGTTCACCCTGCGCCTTTTCAGGTTGCTGGAGGCTGTACGGCCCTTGGTCTTACAGGGCCTGCTCGGTGCGGCGGATCAGGTCGTCCTGGGCCTGCTTGTAGACGTCTACGAAGTAGGCCGAGAAGCCCGCGATGC
>OMWF01000148.1 GCA_900314665.1 uncultured Actinomycetes bacterium | reverse complement strand
CTGCCGTCGAGCACGGACCGGATGGCATCAAGCTCCATGCCACACGCCCTGAAGAGCAAGATTCGCTGCAACCGCGCCACGTCGGAGGCGGAATAGGCACGGTAGCCGTTCTCGAGGCGCGCGGGGCAGAGCAGTCCCTTGATCTCGTAATGGCGCAGGGTCCGCTCGGTGACGCCCGCAATCCGTGCGAGCTGCCCGACCGTGTACGTCTCCGGCGTTGGCTCAGGCGCAGGCGGCACGCCTGTCGCGCTCGGTCTCTTCATGTCGCTCACCTCGCAGGGCATCGTAGACCCTGACGCCGCGGAAAGGTCAAGCACGACGAGCATACGTTTTCAGACCCGCGCGTTGTTGCGCCAGCAGCGGACGACGGACGTCTCGTACGATGAGGTTGCCCTCTAGGACATGGCGGCCTGCCAGGCGCAAGGCTGCAGATGCGGGGCAACTTGCCTGGGCCGTCGCGTAACGCAAAACGGACGCACCCGACGGGAGAGACCAGCCCCGGCAAGAGCGAGCCCGATGGGTTTACCTCGAGGTCGCTTTCTCTGGCCGCCGCCGAGCACCAGTAGCAAGGATGGCCAGGAACGCGACGACCCCCACCGCAAGGACGCCAAGTGCGACGAGAAACCCGGGGACGTCCGAGCCCGTTGCATCGGCGAGGGCGCCCGTGACGAGTGGGGCGAGAACCGACGCGCTCATGCCGCAGAAGTTGAAGATGCCAAATGTGGTGGTCATGCGGACGGGATTGGTGCGCGCGCCCAGCCAGGAGATGACGAGCGGCTCCACGGCAAGCTTGCCAAAGAATCCGTAGGCAACGGCTCCCAAGACGACGACGGAGGGGCTTCTCCCCAAGACGAGCGGCACGATGGCAAGCCCCGCGGCAATCTCCAGCACGACAATCAAGACAATCTGCCTCTGCTGATGTCGATCAGAGAGGCGACCAAACACGAGGGCCCCGGGGATGCCGGCCAAAAAGACGGCGATGCTCGCGATTGCGGAAAACGACCCGTCAAACGCGCGCTCGACATGGAGGTAATCAGGCAGCCAAGAGCTGAGCAGGTAGTACAGGTACAGGGTGGCAAAGTAGATCACGCATGCGGCGACGAGGGAGATGGCGGGCACCCTGTCTCCAGCTGCCTGAAGGTCGGGGCTGCTTGCCTGGACGTCGGTTCTCGGCAGGGTGCAGGCAAACACGACGACCATGACGCATGCGAGGACGCCGGCCACCCCGGCCAGCATCTGCCAGCTCAGAAGCCCCGTTCCCACCAGCGAGCTGGCCGAGGCGATGCCCAGTCCGCTGCCTGCGGCAGTACCGCTGTTGACGATTGCGGTGGCAAGGCTCTTGTGCTGCGCGGGGATGCGCGTGTTGGTGATGGTGTAGGCGATGCCGTAGAAGGTGCCGCTTCCCACCCCTGCGAGCACATTGCCCAGGTAAAGCGTGCTGAGACTGCCTGCCGTCACCATGACGGCCGCCCCCAGCGCAAAGAGCAGGAAACCGGGAATGACCACACGGCGCATGCCAATGCGATCGACGAGCAGACCCGACGGTATCTGCATGAGCGCGTAGCCCAAGAAGTACCAGCTGGAGATGGCGCCGAGCTCGGTGCTGGTTGCGCCGCCAAAAAACGCGCTGAGCTGGGGGTAAATTGGCGTGAACATCATACGCGTCAGCCAGATGACCACCCAGCCGCAGGTGAGCACGACAACGAAGAGCCTCCATGAGGGCGCGCCCCCGGATCGAGGCTCCCCGGGGGTAGTCGAATCTGCGCTGAAGGGCGAGACGGTGCTCATGTGCGCTCCCTGGCGAGCCCGGCTGGCCCGCACGACGTGCTGCCGTCGATGCAGTGTAGCCCATGCGGAGGACGGAGGAAGGGATTTAGCACCACCTCGTGGGCGAGGCTTTGTTGGCGATGTGGGGTTGCGAGCTGCACGGCAGAGCATAAGAGCGACAAGCGGTAAAGGCAGGTAGAACTGGGGGCAACCATACGACCCCGCCGGCTCGGCTTGTAGCAGATGCCAGGATCCTCATCCTCGCAAATAGGCCAGGACAGCCCAGCGCAAGAGCAGCCAATCCGTCATCGCAACCCATCGGCCCGGCTCCACCCGGAATGTAACATCTTGTCCGGTTTCGACCTCCGCCGGTGTCCGGCTTCAAGCGCAATGTTGAGCCGGCTGGCGCAAACGGAGGGTTGGCGCGCTCTCTCGTGCCAACTTTTGACGGCTTTGGCCCGTGTTAGGGGGCAAAGGCCTGAGCTGCTCCAACTTTTGACGGCTTTGGCCATTCGAAGGCTTCAAGCCCCGGACGCCGAGGGGTTTCCGGCAGCATAACCGCAGGAAACCGACTTGCAGACATCTGCCTGCCGTAGCCCCAACCGATACTCCGCGGACAAAGCCGTTAAAAGTTGGCAGCGGACCCCGCCGACCCGGCGCCCCGCGGACAAAGCCGTCAAAAGTTGGCAGAGATGGAACCCGACACGTCGCAGATGCAGGGTTATGCCAGTCTACAAGGCGCTT
>OMWF01000162.1 GCA_900314665.1 uncultured Actinomycetes bacterium | reverse complement strand
TGACACAATCACCAACTGGGGTTTTATTGGATGAAGGTCACAAATGCCGTTTGCATACCCGGTATTTTGAGGTATCTCTGCATTTTTGAAGGTATGAAATTCGCACATTTTGATTCTGATGCAAAATCCTGCATATCCAAGGTCGATTATGCAGATTCAGCCCTGATACTTGGTTCGACGAACTTCTCCCACCCCAGGCTTCCAAAGCTCCTTTTCAAATTTGGAGCGAGAACTCCTCCCATCCGCACCCCGCCCGCCCCCGAGGATGGGGCGTCCGCCAGTCTCGGCCCAGTCGCGCCTGCCCGTTTCGCGGTCATACCGCCCCCAGGCGCGTGCTTTCACCGGCTCTTCTCGGCGAGTTGCGCCGTCACCCATGCGCGCAGGTGCGCCGCCATCTGCGCGACGTCCTCCCGCGTCTGCGCGTCGACAAACGGACGCTCGAGCATCCGATAGCAAAAGCCCTGATCGTGGGCGAGCACCAGGCTCGGCCGATAGACGAGCTCGTACACGAAGCACACATGGCTCACCACCATGTCGGCAGGCGTGCTGCGCTCTGACCGTTGCAAGGTGCGATGCTGGTAGAAGCCCTGTCGGGCAGTGTCCGAGAGCCTGCTCTCCAACAGCTCGCGCTCGCTGATGCCATAGATGCTCTCCACGGGCTCTTGGCAGTTGACGCGCAGGATGTCGATCTTATCGGCATCGCGCAGCAGGTTGCAGAAGGTTCGGGTGCGCTCGTCCAGGCCGTCTGGCAGGCGCCAGGCGCTGTGCAGGCCGATGGCGGCGAGGACGAGCTCGTCGTCGGCGGGGTTGGGGCGGAAGCGGCGGAGCAGGGCCTTGCCATCGGCACGCAGGAGCTCCACGCTCAGGCGCGCATGCGACGCGGAGACAGCGTCGTTGAAGGTGCCGAAGCGCCGCACCTGCTCAAAGCGACCCAGGTCGTGGAGCAGGCCCAGGAGCCAGGCCAGGTCCTGGTCGCCCTCGGGAAAGCCCAGGTCGCGCGCGATGCGTCCAGCCGTAACCGCCACCTGCCTGGTATGCGCGGCCTTGAGGGCGATCTTGGGGTCGTGCGGATCGTACGGGGCGAGAAAAGCATCGAAAACCGCCTCCGCCCGAGCTCGGTCGATGCTCATCGCTGCCCCCGGTCCCGCAGCTCCCAGAGGGCGACGGCGCCGGCGGTGGCCACGTTCAGGGAGTCGACCGCATGCGCCATGGGGATGCGGACGGTGAGGTCGCACGCGTCGATGGCCTCCTGCGTGAGGCCGGTGCCCTCGGTGCCGAGCAGCAGCGCCAGCCGCTCGTGGCGGGCGAGCCCGGGGTCTCCCAGCGAGAGCGAGTCATCGCGCAGCGCCAGCGCCACGGTGGTGAAGCCCAAGTCGTGCAGCTCATCGAGTGCCGGGTGGGGCCAGGCGCCCTGGGGGATGCGGGTCCACGGAACCTGAAAGGCGGTGCCCATGCTCACCCGCAGGGCCCGCCGGTAGAGGGGATCGTGGCACGAGGGGCTCAGGAGCACCGCGTCGGCTCCCAAAGCTGCGGCGTTGCGAAAGACGGCGCCCATGTTGGTGTAGTTGATGATGTTCTCGAGCACGACCACCCGGCGCGCATCGGCCACCAGGTCGGATGCGGCGGCGAGGGCCGGCCGGATGAAGGCGGTGAGTGCCCCGCGGGTTTCCATGTATCCGGTGAGCTGCTGAAAGAGCTCATGCGAGAGCAGATAGACCGGCGCCTGGGGGGCGGCCGCCTGGACCTTCTCGACAAGCGCCGACTCGTGCTGAAGCCAGCGGTCTTCCAGGAGCATCGAGACCGGCGTCAGCCCGGCGGCCAGCGCCCGCTCGGCCACCAGCATGGACTCGGCCACAAAGAGTCCGGTGGGATAGCGGTGGTTGAGCTTCAGGCCGCGGCGCAGCTCGCTGTCGGTGAACCCCGAGAAGACCTTGAGGTCGGGGCAGGAGAGGTCGTTTAGGCGGGTGAGGTCCATCTGCTACGCTCCCTGCCCCGTCGTCCCGGCGTGCGCGAGGGCAAAGGCGGCTATCGCCTGGGCGGTCTCTTCCTGCTGCGCGTCGCGGGTGATGGTGGGCGAGCCGTCGCCGGACTGGGTTCCGTACGATCCAAAGTATGCGTGGCAGCCGCCCGTGATGACCAGCTCCTCGGGGGCTTTGGTGAGGTTCTTCTCGGAATCTCGATACTGCTTCATGTTGAGCACCTTGTCCTCGGTGCCGTAGATGCTCAGCGTGGGCAGGCCGGTCTTGGTGAGGTCGGTAGCGGAGTAGGATGCAAGCAGAACCAGGCCGGACAGAGAGGCGGCGTTGCTGCTCGCGTACTGGGAGGCGGCCACCCCGCCGAGCGAGTGCCCGCCCACGCACCAGCTCTCCACCTGCGGAAGCTGCCGCTCGGCCCGAGTGGCGGCTTGGATGTCAAAGATGGCAAAGTTGAAGGGCGGGTCGGTGATGACGCAGGTCACGCCCTGCTCGGCGATCCTCTGGGCAAGCGGTGCGTAGCTGGCGGGCTCCACCTTGGCTCCCGGATAGAGCACCACGCCGGAGCCG
>OMWF01000161.1 GCA_900314665.1 uncultured Actinomycetes bacterium | reverse complement strand
CTGCGGAAGGAGAGCTCGAGGAGCTTTACCGGCGTGGGCTGCAGATGCCGCCATGGGGGCTGATGCGGTTCGAGAAGAACCTGGCGGGGCTGCACCCCGAATACTATCTGGAGCGGTATCGCGAGCGGGTATATGGCGAGCTCGCGCGTGCCGGCGGTCGAGAGTCGTATCGGAGGGCGGTGGGCACGCTGCAGCACATGCTCACGTTAGAAGGCGGCCGGGCGCTCGTGGAGAAGGTCGCCGCAGATCTGCGCGAGCGCTACCCGCGCCGTCGGGCGATGCTGGAGGAGCTCGACAAGCTGCATCTGGGATGAGAGAACTCGAGGATGCGGACGCCTTGCACGCGACGTACGACGTTGCGTGCTGGCGCAAGTGCACCGCGCTTTATAAGCTTTCGGGCCGGATGGAGCCTGACCAGGATTGCTTGCGTCTATTTGGCGACGGCCCATGTTATTTGTTGCATAAACAACAGTAACCTTTGGTTTACTTGCCTATGCTCCTCTCTGTCAACAAGCCTCGCGGGCGCTTATCGGTGCCTTTGCGACGTGATAGAGAGGATCCGCCATGAACAAGACACTCGACCTCAACAGGAGCGTGTACGACCTGGCCCAGGAGTACCCCGAGCTCATCAAAGTGATGGTCGGGCTTGGGTTTTCGACCATCGCCAAGGCGGCGGCGCTCGACACCGTCGGCCGTGTGATGACGGTGCCCAAGGGCTGCGACCTCAAGGGAATCTCTCTGGATGATGCCGTCACCGCCTTCCAGGAGGCGGGCTTCTCGGTCGAGGGCGTTGGGGACGCAGGGGATGCCGAGCCCGCAACGGCGACCCTTACCCCTGAGGCTCCAGCCCCGGCGGCAGCGACTCCGACAGCAACCTCGCAGGCATCGGCGCCCGCACCCACCCCTGCGTCCCTCTCCGAGGAAGACCGCACCGAGCTGCTCAAGAGCTACATCGCGCGTCTCTCTGCCGGCGAGTCGCTCGAAGACGTGCGGCGGGACTTTATCGCCAACTTCAGCGACGTCGAGGCGGGCGAGATCGCCCGTGCCGAGCAGAGCCTCATCGAGAGCGGCGCCAAGATTGCGGACGTTCAGCGCCTCTGCGACGTGCACTCCGCGCTCTTTCATGGCGCCACGCTGGAGGAGCGGGTTGCCCGTGCCGAGCAGGCGGTTGCCGATTCGCTCGCCCAGGATGCCGAGAAGCAGAGGGTTTCTCGCCTCGCCAACCTGCCCGGCCACCCCATGAACGTCTTTGCCCGCGAAAACCAGGCCATATCCCAGCAGATTGCTCGCACCCGCGCCGCTCTCGAAACCCCCGGGGAAGCCGTCGAGCTGCGCCGTCTTTCTACGTTGGGCATCCACTACGCCAAGAAGGGCGACCTCATCTACCCGGTGCTCAAGGTGAACCACGGTTACTCCGGGCCCTCCGACGTGATGTGGGGCGTGGACGATGAGATCCGCGCCGAGCTTCGCGCGCTTGTGGCAGCCGGCTCGCAGGACGACGCTTGGCGCGGGCGTGTGGCAAAGGTCCTGGACCGTGCGGAGGAGATGACCTTCAAGGAGGCCAACATCCTGTTGCCGCTGTGCGCCGAGCACTTCACTGACGACGAGTGGCTCCAGATGTACGTCGACCTCAAGGGCTACGACCTCTGCCTCATCGACGATGCCCAGACCTGGCCCGATGGCGAGAAGTACCAGGAGGCGCAGCGCGCCGGCGTGAGCGAGGAGGGTTCCGTCCCATCTGCTGGCGAGGTGCGGCTCACTTCTGGCAGCCTGACCACTGCCCAGCTCGACGCGCTGCTCAACACTCTGCCGCTCGAAATCACCTTCATCGACGACCATGAGATCAACCGCTATTGGAACGACAACGGCGAGAAGAAGCTCTTCAAGCGCCCGGCGTCGGCCCTCGGTCGCGAAGTCTGGAGCTGCCATCCGCCCAAGGTGCAGGAGATGGTGCGCAGCGTGATCAATTCGCTCAAGAATGGCGAGCAGGACTCCGTCGACATCCGCATGGAGAAGGAGGGCGAGCCCGTGCTGGTGCGTTACATGGCGGTGCGCGACCGCGACGGCGTCTACCAGGGGACCATGGAGGTCGTGCAGCGCATCGGCTACGCGATGCGAGGGAGGCGGGTCGGGCGGGGTAGCTCCCCTGCCAGATCAGCGATAGAGCAAATGCTCCCATCCCGCGCCAGTGGGGAGCTCCTCAGTGATGAGGGGCTCCCCACTTCTATCTTGAATAATTCCGTTATCCTGTGAGACAATTGTTTCACTATAGAATAAACGTACCAGGATTATGGCGGTCTCCCCACACCAGGGGCACCCGTCGGAAAACGGAGCAGTAGATGGGCGACCGACTGGTTTTGCAGCGCAGGTACCGTATCGTCTTCGGCATCGTTGTGGGTATCGCGCTTGCCCTCGTCTTTGCGCTGTCGCATCCGCTGCCGTCTCGAGCGGCGGAGGAGGGCTCCGACGGGTCACTTCTCGCGTCCGCCGACGGTACCGCGACCGAGGAGATCCACTGGGACACCAACGCCGGCGGCACCAATGGCATGCACTACGTGTACTCGGTTCCGGGTGACAGCAGCAGCACGCCCATCTACCTGTATTGCATGAACGGCACCTTGCATTGGCCTCATGTGAGCCCTACCATTCCAACCATTCCCAATTACGTTCAGGGCTACCTCACTCCCGAGATGTTTGAGTCGCCGGCCCAATACCAGGAGTGCATGGACAAGCTGCTGGCCATCATGTATGCGGGCTTTCCTTATAACGGCATGAACTACTACACCCTGGTGGATTCAAACAGCATCACCGAGGAGGAGTTCAACGCGCTTCTCCAGGTGCCCGACTACCTGCGCTCGGACTTCTCTGACGCGCTGGGCGACGCCACTTTTACCTGGGACGATTACACCAACACCGAGAAGATGACCGTGATTGACAACTTCATCAAGGAGGTGGGGACCTACTACCCGTACGGAGATGGCGTCGATAAGGTAACGCCCTCGGGCTTGACGTATCGTCAGCTTACTCAGCTGCCGTTTTACCGGGCGGCCTTGGCCATGCAGTATGCTTCCTGGCAGCCCTCCGAGACGACCCCGATGAAGCAGTATGACCTGATGAACCGCGGCGCTACGACGTTGACCGAGCAACAGGCGTATGACCAGACGCAGGATGCCGTCTGGGTCCTGCTCACCGAGTACAACATCCCTCATAATGCGTTGACGCGCGATGACATCGCCAACGAGGAGCTGGCCCTCAAGCTGCTCACGGATGCGAGTGCGGAAAACGTCCTTGACAGCGAGCCTTCCAGCGATGCGCTCAGTCTCTCGGGTGTTGCGGTGTTCTCGTATGATCCGAGCACGGGAACCTGGCGTACCGGTACGCTGACGCTTCAGGAGGGCCAGAACTACAACGGCCTGTACACGATCAGCCTCCCGGACGGTGTCTATGCCAATACCGACAGCCAGGCCGACATCGACCAGATTGCTGCCGACCAGAGCTTCTACCTGGTAACGAAGACGGAGCCAACCCAGAGCATCAACTTGACGCTGTCGGAGTCGGTGCCCTGGCTCAAGGAGGTCAGGCAGTACTCGCCAACTCCGGAGAACTTTACCGCGTCAGTTGATGGCAAGGCATTTCAGCATATGATCGGCGCGCTTATCTATCAGAAGGCGCTGACGCTCACCGCCGCCGTTGCGCCGAGCAATGAGGGCGGTCTGACTGTGTCCAAGACGGTTGTGGGGGAGTCGGAGCAGGACGGCTCGGGTTCCAAGGCGGCGCCGACGTCGTTCGACTTCACGGTGACACTTGACAACACCGCGATCAACGGCACCTATGGCGACCTGACCTTTACCGATGGCGTGGCGACCTTCTCGCTTGGCAACGGCGAGTCCAAGACGGCAACCGACCTTCCCGCCGGCACGCGCTACACGGTGACGGAGGCGGCAAGCGACACGTACACCACCACGTCTGAAAACGCGAACGGTGAGATAGTCGCAGGTCAGACCTCTCTAGCTGCGTTTACCAACACGCTGGTCGCGCAGACACCGGTCACGTCGGCCGGCTCCGACAACGTCGATTCTGAGGAGGGAGCCCAGAGCGGAGCTGCGGCGTTCGTATCGCGCATGCCGAACACCGGTGATGCGGCGGCGGGACTGCTGGTTCCGCTTGCGGTCTGCTCGCTTGCGGCTGCAGG
>OMWF01000160.1 GCA_900314665.1 uncultured Actinomycetes bacterium | reverse complement strand
GCGGCCCAGCCCGAGCGCCCCTCCACCAGCCTGGAGGGGCGCTCCTTCGTACGAGGCAGCTCCTCCGATGCGGGATCCGGGCGGGTGCGCCCCAAGCTTGGACCGGCTGCACCATGGCCCCGAGAGGGTGTATCTCTCGCTATATCCGTAATTCTACATTTTTGTTAATGTATATGCATATCGATGCATATGTTTCTGGAGACGTCGCACGGGTGTCTAAAAAAGAAGAGGAGCCTCAAAAAGTCCCTCCCGTAGACGCTTATGCAGACGCCTTTCACTGGTGCTCCTCATAAAACCCCAGTTGGAGCGAGACGCAAGCGGGCTCAAAGGCATTCAACAGCACATGTATACGCGGTATTTTGAGGCTTCTCTTCTTTTTCTGGCGCATCCAGGTGCAGATCGAAATTCGCATGCAAATTACTGCATAATCAATACGATATATGCATTAATATGCAACTCCTTCCCGCCGGAGAATCCTGCCGGCCACCCGTGCCTTGGGATGCCCTGAGCACCCGCGCAGACAGCCCTTGACACCGCGACTCACTGGTTTGGCGGGCGCCTTTCCCCTTTTGAGAAAAAAGTTCTTACGAAGCGGGAATCGGCTGTGCTTCAATAGCTCTCGGTGAACAAAGCGCAGTGAGACGCTGCATCGCGTATGCAGAGGTGGTCGCAACGAGCAGTTGTGACCACCTTTTTTATTGCCGCAAAATGCCAGCGCTCGGCGCCCGTTCACGCAACTTGACCGACACACGTGCATTGAAGGGACTTGATATCTTGACTGAAAGCAAGCAACCGACCACTTCCGGCGCGCGCATCTCCGTGCCGCATCCTTACCTCGCGCTGATGGGCCTGTACCTGGGCGGTTTTACCGGCATGTACAGCGAAACGGCGCTCAATATCGCTCTTCCGCAGCTCTCGGGCGCCTTTGCCGTCGACATCGCGCTCACGCAATGGCTCGTCGTGGGATACATGCTCGTCATCGGCATCGCGATGCCGTTCTCGAGCCTTCTCACCCGCTGGTTCTCCGCACGCAGGATCACAATCTTCGCGTTGGGGGCGTTTCTCGTCGGCTCGCTGCTGAGCGGCTCTGCGCCCAGCTTCTGGATGGCGCTTGTCGGCCGCGCGGTACAGGGCCTGGGTACGGGCCTGGTGCTCCCGCTCATGTTTGCGATGGCGCTCGAGGTGTTTGAGCCCCAGAAGATCGGCACCGCGATGGGGGTCAACGCGCTCGTCATCATGTCCGCATCTGCCGTGGGGCCGACGCTCGCCGGCGTGCTCATCGCGGCGTTCTCGTGGCGTGCGGTCTTCTTCAGCTTCGCGCTCATCCTGGTCGTCGCCATCGTCTTCGCGGCGGCCTTCTGCCCGTGCCCGTATACGCTCAGCAAGCCGCGGGTTGACGCTCTGTCCGTGATCGCCTCGATTCTCGGCTTTGGCGGCGTCGTCCTCGGCTTTGGCATGTCGAGCCTGACCGGCTGGGGGAGCATCCCCGTCATCGCGTCGCTTGTCGTGGGCGTCGTCTCGCTCGTCATGTACTGCCGACGCCAGCTCAGCCTGAAAGACCCGGTCATCAACCTTCGCGTATTCAAGCACCGCGGCTTTGCGGTGGGAACGCTCTGCGTCACGCTCAACTTTGGCCTCACGCTCGTCGTGATGTACCTCCTGCCCCAGTTCTACCAGAGCGCGCTGCTCGTCTCCGTTGCCTTGACCGGCGTCATCATGCTGCCGGGCGGCATCGTCAACGCCTTCGTGAGCGTTGTCGCCGGCCGCATCTACGACCGCATCGGCGCCCGCGTCCCGGCGCTCATCGGCTTTGGCCTGTCGATCGCCGGGTGCATCCTGCTGCTGCAGACGACTCCCGAGACGCCCGTCGCGTATGTGGTCGCCTGTCACATCGTGATGATGGTCGGCATTCCGCTAGCCATGTCGCCGAGCCAGACGCATGCGCTCTCCTCGCTGCCGCCCGAGCTCTCCACTGACGGTTCCGCGCTGCTCAATGCGATGCAGCAGGTCTTTGCCGCAATCTGCACCGCACTCGCAACGTATCTCCTCTCGGTTGGCGAGGGCGTCTATTACGCGGGCGGCGGGCAGCAGGCTGCCAGCGCCTTCACCGCGGGCTCGCACGTGGGCTTTGTGTTTGCCCTGGTGCTGGCGGTCGCCGCGTTTGTGATTGCCACGCGCTTCAAGGCGCGCGGCCATGAGGCGGCCTCCAATGAAAAGCTCGCCGCCAGCGAGGCCTAAGCTAACGGGCAGGCGCGAACGGCGCCTGCCCGCCTCCGGCTGCACGCACCTGCGCGAGCTCGGGTCGGGCATCGAGGCCACGCCCCTGCGCGCCGCCCGCTCATCGAACGCCGTGGACCTCACCGAGGGCCACAAAGGTGCGCATCAGGCAGCGGTTCACATCGGTTCGGCTCACAGTGCCCGCCAGGCGTCCGCCGTCGAGTACCGGCGCCTTCTTGAGGCGCCTGCCTCCTAGCAGCGTGCAGACCTCCTCGATGGAGGCGCTCACGTCGATGCAGACTGCCGGATGGCTGGCGAGCTCCATCACGTTTGACTCCATTACCTCGGCCAGGCGCTGCTCAAAGGTCTTATCGTCACGGTAGATGGCAAGGGCGCCCACCAGGTCAACGGCCGTGGCGTCCTGTCGACCCAACGCCTTCATGACGTCGCCATCGCTGATGAAGCCCACGACTCCACCAGAGGCGCCGGTCACGGGCAGTCCCGAGGTGCCGTGCTCAAGCATCATCGCCACCGCTTGGTGCACGGTGGCGGTCTGATCCACCTGGTAGACGTCGGTCTTCATGACCTGGGCAAGGGTGGGCTCACCGGGAATCGCCGCCGAGCGGGCTGGCTGAGGGGCGGCCGCCGAGCCGCGGGCGTACCAGAGGGAGAGGGCAAAGCCGGCTGCGGCGATGGCGGCAGCCACCAGCACTGCCTGCGAGAAGCCCTGCGCCTGGGCGAACGCCGCCGAGACGCCGGCCGCCAGGGCGGAGGCGGACCCAGACGAGAGCACGCCCACGAAGAGCGAGGGTCCGAGACAGGCGGCCACCTGGATGAAGGTGCTCATGATGGCCACGCCGTACGGGTTGAGGTCGGGCGCCAGGTGCTTGAGGCCGGCGGTCTGGCTGGGCGACATCACCAGGCCCACGCCGGCATAGACCACGGTCGAGGCGGCTACCACCGGCCAGATGGCGGTGCTGCGGCACGCCAGGCAGACCACGGCCTGGCCCGCCATGATGAGCAGGAATCCCAGCGGCAGGAGCGGCCACTCGCCGCTGCGGTCCATCACCCGCCCGCCGAGAAGCGAGGTGCCCGCGTTGACCAGGATGGGGATCAGGATGAGCGCACCGGCGGCAAAGGCGCTGGCGCCCGCCGCACCCTCAAAGTACATGGGCAGCAGCACGCTCATGGAGAAGGTGGTCATCATCGAGACCACCACCAGGATGCAGGCGGGCCAGAAACGGCGGTTGGCCATCGGCCGCAAGTCGAGGAGCGGGTTGTCGACGCGTCCCTGCCGGCGGACAAACGCGGCGATGACCGCCAAGCCGGCCGCCACGGCGACGAGCGCCAACGGCAGGTTTGTGGTCAGCACGCCCAGGCCGTAGACAAAGACCGTGAGGCCCACGGCAGAGAGCGCCACCGAGGCGAGGTCGAGGTGCAGGTCCTCAGGCTCGGCGATGGGCTTGAGCACAAAGAAGCCGACCACCAGCAGGCAGGCCACCACCACGGCCGGAATGAGGAACATGGTGCGCCACCCAAACACGGTGACCATGAAGCCGCTCGCCACCGGGGCCAGCGCCGGACCAAAGGTGATCATGCAGCCGCCGATGGAGAGGAAGGTTCCCAGCTTGGGCCGCGGCGCCAGAGCCAGCACCGAGGTCATCATGGTGGGGATGAACAGGCCGGTGCCCACCGAGGCCACCAGGCGCGCGATGAGCAGCAGCGCAAAGCTGGGAGCCAGGGCGCACGCCACCGAACCCGCCAGGAGGATGGCGCTGGCAAGCGAGAAGATCAGCTTGACCGGATAGCGCTTGAGCAGGAATCCCACGAAGGTGACCACCACCGCGGTCACGACCATATATCCGGTGACCAGCCATTGGGCGGTGAGCGAGCTCACGCCAAACTCGGACATGATGGCCACCAGCCCGGTGTTGACGATGTTCTCGTTGAACGAGGCGACAAACGCCCCGATGTAGACCACGACGAGCATCGGAAGATAGGAGCCGCCTGATGCGATGTCGGCGGAACGGTTAGCGCCTTGTGCCATGTGAAGAGCCCCTCTCCCCGCGCGCGGGAAAGCGGCCGTCTTAAAGCGCGCGAATAGACAACTGCGACGGTCGCGACAACTGGACTTACATCTCGCGACCGCACGTTGCTGGAAACGATGGTAAGAAATTGCCCCGTCGTTCGTAAGTGTCTATCGGCGAAGTGCAGGCAGGCCGAGAAGGGACCGCCCCTTCGCGCCGGGCACAGCCGGCAAGCGCCCGCCTCCCGCCCGGGCGGCTGCCCGTGCGGGAGGCGCAGGGAGGGCGGCGCCTAGCTCACGAGCCACTTGTACTTCTCGACGCTGTACAGCGGGATGAACGGGATCAGGATGGGCACCGACTTCACATAGGCCTGGTACTCGGGATCGGCGCCGTAGTTCTTGTTCTGCCTGATCTCCAGGCGACGGGCGCCCCCAAACATGATGTAGACGATGCAGACGTAGCCGGCGAGGGCGACCACCCACTGCAGGGGGCCGCTGTAGATGGTGATGCCGGAGACAAAGGCGCCGGTCCAGGTGATGACCTCGCCCAGGTAGTTGGGGCAGCGCACGAGCCTGAACAGCCCCACGTCGCAGAAACGACGCGGATGCTGCTTCTTGAAGCGGCTCTTGGTAGCGTCGGCCGCGGCTTCCAGCGCGATGCCGCAGACCATGAGCACCAGGCCCACGATGCTGCAGACGTCGTCGGGACCGCCGTTGCCCAGGCGAAATAGCACCGGGCTGGTCTCGCACACGTAGAGCAGCGCGCAGGTGACCCAGATGGCGACCTTGACCCCAAAGGACATGGTCGAGCCGTCCTTGATCTCTCCCTTGAGCGTCTTCTTGTACGACGCGCTCTTGACCTCGCGGACCAGCAAGTACAGCCCCAGGCGGCAGCCGTAGACGATGAACAGGCAGCACATGATGACGGTCGCCGGCGTCAGCTGGTGCCAGAACAGCACCATGATCGCCACGCCGATGGCAGCCACGGAGAAGCCGTAACCAAGCGAGATGAACCAGATGAAGTTCTTGAAGCCGATCGAGCTGACGATCAGGGCGAGGGCGAAGAGGATGAGCAGGTTGGTCACGATGCGGGTCCAATCAATCAGGTGTCTCGGCGCATTGAGGCGGCCGGGCTGCCAGGCGTTGCCGGGTTCGATTATGGCACTCGGCGGCGACGGGCGAGCCGTCTGTGTCACCGGGTTATGTGCCTGCGCATTAGACCTCTAGATGGGCTGCGCCAAAAACCAGCGATAGAGCTCGATCTGGCGTGTTCCCTCGTTGCTCGAGAAGAACTCCACCCCACCCTGCTGGCTCTCTGGCGCGAGCATGCCGCCCTCGAGAAGCCGCCGGGTCTGGCGGGCGGTGCCGGCGCTGCCGTCGTAGAAGGGCACGTCTCCCAGCACCTCGGCGATCTGCCTCTTCACAAAGGGGTAGTGGGTGCAGCCCAGCACCACGCTGTCGACGGCACCGCGGTACTCCCCCACCAGGCGCTCGAGCAGTCCGTGCAGCTCAGGGCCTTCAAAATCGCCCTTCTCGATGCAGTCTGCCAGGCCCACGCAGGGAATGGCGGTAATCTGCGAGCGCGAGCCGTACTCGCGCGCCAGCTTATGAAATTTGTCCAGGTGGACGGTGGCGTTGGTGGCCATCACCAGGATGTGCCTGTGGTGCGGCGCCAGCGCTGCCGGCTTGAGGGCGGGCTCCACCCCCACGATGGGGACGTCCGGATGCTCTGAGCGCAACGTGTCGGCAGCCACGCTGGTGGCGGTGTTGCAGGCGATGACGATGGCCTTGCACCCCTCGTCGAGAAGCCACTGGGTGAGGTGCCTGCAGCGGTCGAGAATCCAGGAGGCGGGCTTGTCGCCGTAAGGCGTGTAGCGGGAGTCGCCAAAGAAGACGAACCGCTCGTGGGGCAGCTCGTCTATCAGCGCCTTGAGGACGCTGATGCCTCCGGCGCCCGAGTCAAACACGCCGATATACCCTTCAAAAGACCCCATGCGCCCTCCTTACCAACCGCGAATCCCCCTCAAACGGGGCCTCTCTCCCGTGGCGCCGCCCTATCACCGCACGGTAGGGTACCGCTTGCAGCCAGGCATGGCAGCCGTCAATCGCCGAACCGTCCGCAGGGGCGTAGTCACATCTCTGGGATAACCAAAATACGTTTGTTAGCATCCCTAGCTAATTGCACATGGAAAACATATGATGTATTCGCGATAGTTCTTAAACTGCGATTATAGAAGAGTGAGGGCAGGTGGGAACTATGGTCATATCACAGCCCAGGGGCACAACTAAAGACAACCTCATCGCCGCGGCAACCATCGAGTTCGCAAACAAGGGTTACGCGCACGCTTCTCTGAGAGAGATCTGCTCCCGGGCGGGTGTCACCACTGGAGCGCTCTACTTCTTCTTTAAGAGCAAGGACGATTTGTTCAGGCAGGTCATCGCCCCCTTTGCCTCCGAGCTGTCCAAGGTGCTGACCACCTATTTTGCCAATGTGACCGCCTTTATCGGGGATACTGAGGAAGGTGCCGAGAACACCGCGGATGAGGCGGCCAGGGGCATTGCCTCCACGTACTTTGAGAACCGCCTGGCAGCCCGCGTCCTGCTCAACAACCGCGAGCACCCTGCCTCGCGCGAGTATTTCGACAGCCTGGACGCCACCCTCAACAAGCTGGTGGCAGACCTCATCGCCCAGACCCACCCGGGCGTCGAGGAGAGCGAGGGCTTCGACGACCTCTACGTCCCCTGGGTCACGCTCATCCAGACCGAGGGCGTGATGATGATTCTCGACAAGGCGGCGACGCCAGAGGATGCGTACTTCCCCCTGCGCCAGATGGCGGCCTTTGTCCGCGGCGGCATCGGCAGCGTCTTTGAGCTCCAGCAGAAGCAGGAGGAGGGACGCAAGTAAGGGCTCGACCTGCAGCGCAACCATACGAGCAAAGCCCCGGCGTCAAGAACGGCGCCGGGACTTTGCTGTTGGCGGAGAGCCGCAGTCCCGTCGCCACGCTTCCATCCCTCTACGCCGATCGCCCGTAACGCTTTCGCACGTCCTGGCCCCACGCCTCGCCCTCGACGTAGGATCTTCTCGAAGATGCACGCATACTCAACCGAAGGACCACTCCATGAAGACCATCGACGTCGTTGCCGCCATCATCATGAAAGACGAGAGAATCCTGGCCACCGAGCGAGGCTATGGAGAATTTGAAGGCGGGTGGGAGTTTCCCGGCGGCAAGGTTGAGGCCGGCGAGACGGGCGAGCAGGCCATCCGCCGCGAGATCATGGAGGAGCTGCGCGTCTCCATCGAGGTCGAGCGCTGCCTCACCCGCGTTGAGCACGACTACGACACCTTTCACCTGAGCATGCGCTGCTACATCTGCACGCTGGCCAATCCAGAGGACCACCTGGTTTTGACTGAGCACCACGCCGCCCGCTGGGTCGATGCGAACACCATCGACTCCGTGGCCTGGCTGCCTGCCGACCTCAAAGTCGTGGCCGCCATTAAAGAAGCCGGCCTGGCGCGTTAGGAACTGCGGCAGCGGGCAGCTCACGAGATGTGCTTATTGCCCGGCGGGGTTGGCCTCCACTCCCCTGTCCGAGATATTGACGCGCGTCAAGCCAGCTCGCCCTCGTTCTCGTCATCGGCAAAATCGCCGGTCAGGTAGTCGTAGAGGTCGGACCGTACGGGGACATCCAAGCGGTAGCCGATCTCTACGGCGGGCTTCTCGGCACCGGGCATCACGATCGGGGCAAACCTCCCCGTGGGGAACATCTCGCCGAGGAAATAGAACTCCTTGCTCCCCTCGTCCTTCTTGTTCTTGCGGACAAAGAGATAGATTCGCATGCCGTTGCCAGGCCATGCCTTGAGGCGCTCGATCTCTGGAGAGCCGAGGTGCCTCGGCTGCTTGGAGATGGCGATGAGCTCGCGCTCTGAGATAAAACGGTCCTCGTATTTAATCGAATCGCTGATGGACGGGTCTTTGTCGTAGTTGATGAACACGGGAAAGGTGTTGGTTGCCCGGTCGTATTTGTACCCGCCGATGTTCTGACCGTTGACGTTCTTCTCCCAGCCGAGCAGACAGCAGACCTCCTCATACGTGTACTTGGCATAGAGGACAAACGAGGTGTCGCCGTAAGGTTGGGCAAAGTCGCGTCGATTGCGCGAGAGCCCAAAGTCGATGACTTCCGTCACCTGACGCCTGAACTCCGCGTCCTGCAGCAGTTGCGAGAAGCGCTCGGTGAGCCGGAAGCCCGTCCCGTCACGCTCGACCAACGGCACCCCCGCCTTTCCCGAGAAGGTCCCGTCGAGCTGCCGAACCACCGAGTCAAGCCGCATGTCGTCGGGCACGCGTGTTATCAGCTCGCCGATGCTCGCCCTGAGCGCCGCCCGGCTCACAACCGCTAGCCCCGTGCTGGCCGGAGCCCCTTCCTCCGGGAGCGCCGCCACGAGCTCGCGCACAAGCTCCAGATCCTCGAGCCGCTTGCCCGCGGCCATCTTCTGCGACAGGTGGCGCAGCACGCTCTCCTCGTCCTCCGAGAAGCTCACCTGGTAGTCCGGATCGCAGCTTTTGAGAAAGCCGTGGTACGACCCGTACTTGGAGAAGATGATCAGCGGGTCGATGGCCTCGTTGGCGTCAAAGTCCGCAAGCGCGGGTATGCGCCCGAGCGTCTGCTTGAGATGCGCGTACTCATCGCGCATGAGTCGCACCGCGTTGAATTTTCCGCCATCGATGGCCCGGAAGATGCGCGCCTCGGAGACGCGGTCAAACGTCACCGTGGAGGCGCCGGGTATGATGGTGCTCCCCTCCTTCACAAACGCCCTCAGCCCGTCCTTGTTGTAGGTCCGGTCGCCAGACAGGGCGATGGGCACCAGGTAGTTGCGCTGATAGTTGCCTATGAAGTCGAGCACGAGCACGTAGTCTTTACCCGCATCCTTGCGCAGGCCTCGGCCCAGCTGCTGGATGAAGACGATGGGCGACTCGGTGCGGCGCAGCATGATGATCTGGTTGAGCGAGGGGATGTCGACGCCCTCGTTCATGATGTCAACCGAGAAGAGGTATTCCAGGTCACCGCGTTCGAGACGCTCGATAGCCTGGTTGCGCTCCGCGTCGCTGGTCGCACCAGAGATTGCGAGCGTCCGATATCCGAGCGCGTTGAACTTGGCAGAGAGCCGGGAGGCCTCGTCGTTGCGGTTGCAGAAGATGAGCCCCCGCCGCCCCTCCCGACAAATGCTGTAGAGCTCGATGGCCTCGGTGACATGGCGCACCCGCTCATCCGAGGTGAGCTTGGCAAAGAGGCTCGGGTCGTCGACGGTTTGATCGTCTACCTCAAGGTCGGCGATGCCAAAGTAATGGAACGGGACCAGCATGTCGCTCGTGAGCGCATCCTGCAGCGTGATGCGATAGGCGATGACATGGTTGAAGAGCGCGTACACATCGTAACCGTCGGTACGCTCGGGAGTTGCAGTCATCCCCAGGTAGAACCGGGGGACGAGGTGCTCCATCACCTTGCGGTAGCTCCCAGCGCCCGAGCGATGGGCCTCGTCGATTATGATGTAGTCAAACGCATCTGCCGAAAGCTCGTCAACATGGTTGGCAAGCGTCCCGATCATGGCAAAGGTGCAGGTCGGCTGATGCTCGGACGTGGCCTCGAGCGATCCGTGTCCGCCGGGTTTGAACCATTCGTAGACATAGGAATCTCCCAGCACCCGTTTGAAGCTGCGCATCGAGGCGTCAAGTATGCGCTGGCGATGAGCGATGAAGAGCACCCGCCGCGGTCGCGTCGATGCCACTTCGAGTGCAGCCAGATACGTCTTGCCCGTCCCCGTGGCCGAGACGAGCAGCGCCCGCCGCTCGCCCCTCTCGTGCAGCACGGCAAGCGCCTCGAGCGCCCGGGCCTGCATCTCGTTGGGGACGATGTCGCCGGCCTGGCCCCGAGGTGCGCCCGTGCCCGTGGGGGCGACAAACGCGCGCCCGCGGTCGCGCTTCTCGGCCACGCCCTTGCCGGCGTAAAACGAGCGGTACTGCTGCAACCACTCAGACGTCAGCGAGACGGTCTCGTCGCTCTGCCAAAGCCCTTCGAACTCGCTTCGCACCGCCTTGAGCATCTCACCGCCAGGAAACGAGTGAAAGAGCACGTTCCACTCCTTGTTGCAGGTAAGCGCTGACTGGGTGAGGTTTGAGCTGCCGACGATGACGGTAGACAGTGCGCCGCGATTGAAGAAATACCCCTTGGCATGCATGTTGCCCTGGTAGACCCGAACTTCGATGTTGTCGAATTCGAGCAGCTTCCCAAGGACCTCGGGGCTGTTGAAGTTAAGGTAGGTCGAGGTCAGCAAGCGTCCCGGTATATGGCGCTCGCGCAGCACCGCAAGCGTCTCGATAAGCGTCTGCAAGCCGCTCGCCTCGATAAACGCCACCGAGAAGTCGAAGCTCTCGCAGTCTGCGAGCTGTCGTTTGAGGACCGAGAGCAGGTTGACGCCCGTGGTGGCGCTGTTCGCCACGAATCGCGGGTCAAAGCGGCTGTCAGAATCGACGTTTGAATCGATGTAGCCCGACCGCAGGCTTAAATCGAAGGTGGCGTAATCGTAATCTGAGGTTGGTTCCAATTGTGAGCTCTTCTCGCGAATAGGCGTGTTATTACTGCGAGAATACCCGGATAAAATCGTTGATCAACTCCATGCTCCAGGAACAGCGCGGAAGCGTCGATCAACGCTGCAGGCCTGCGACAAACTGCGACCCCAAAGGGCGTGCGACCGTGCCGGAAACCGCATAAAACAAAAAGGCCGCCGGGATTTTAACCCCGACGGCCTGCGCGTTTGGTGGTGGAGCTAAGGGGGATCGAACCCCTGACCTCTTGACTGCCAGTCAAGCGCTCTCCCATCTGAGCTATAGCCCCAAATGCGACGTCCGTTGCGACGCAAGGAGAAAGTATAGAGGAATCACCCTTGAGGTCAAGTCATCAAACGATGTATCCGTTCATCTCCGGCCAACGGTCGCAAACGCCGATTACAACCGTGCGCAGAAGCGGATCAGCCTGCCAGCACCTCGGGGTTCACGACGTCCGCCCCGTCCTCCCCTCTCGCCACCCGCACGCCGTTCATAAAGCAGCGCCGCCGCAGCTCGACGATGGACTCCTCCGAGAAGTACGCGCTGTGCGGCGTGAGCACGGTGCGCGGTGCGGCGAGGATCGGGTGGTCACGGGGCAGCGGCTCCTCTTCATACACGTCAAGCCCTGCCCCCCAGATGCGCCCCTCGCCGAGAGCCCGGGCGAGGGCCTCCGTGTCGACCACCGCTCCTCTGGAGGTGTTGACCACGACGGCGCCCGAGCCCAGCAGCGCTATCCGCCGCTCATCAAGCAGGTGCCTGGTCTCCTCGGTCAAAGCCACGTGAAAGCTCACCACGTCTGCAGACGAGAGCAGCTCGTCCAGGGCGAGCACCGGCCAGCCCCGCCCCGCCTTTGTCCCCGGCACAAGCGAGCGGGAGCTCACCGCCACCGCGAATCCAAGGCCCGCCGCCTTGCTGGCCACCGCCTGCCCGATGGCGCCAAAGCCCACCACGCCAAAGGTCCGCCCCGCCACCTGCCCCATGGGGCGAGCTTTCTGGTAGCTCCACGTGCCCACACGCAGCGCCCGGTCGCAGGCTGTCACCTGCCGCAGGCAGTCCATCGCCAGCGCGATGGCGTGATCGCTCACCACCTCGGTGCCGTAGCCGGTCACGTTGCAGACGGCAACGCCCCTCCTGGTAGCCGCCGCCACGTCGATGTTGTCATAACCGGTGCCGCTCTTGCAGATGGCGCGCACGCTATCGGGAAGAGCGCCTATGACCTCCGCGTCATAGCTTCCATATGAGGTGAGCAGCACCTGCGCGCCCAGCGCCGCTTGGGCGATCTGTCCGGCGCTCCGAGCCGGACGATACGAGAAATCGACCCCCTGCACGGACGCCAGCTCCTCCTCGAGCGCCGTGCTTTCGTAATCGTGGTCGGTCATCACTACCAGCATGGATCCTCCTTGCATGCGACGACGGCGTCAAGATGGTGCCGCTCAGACGGGGTCGTATCCAACAGGACGGCTCTATATGTGATAACTCTGTGTAGTATCGGCGCAACCCCTGAACACCGCCCCTTGAGGCTGTTAATATATTGACCGTTGCGCTTGCAACGGAATCTATCGTCAACCGCGGAAGGGCTTGGTTTCTTGGTGACTTCTCAAACGGCAGCCAAACGTTCACTCACCTCTGCTCAAACCGTTATGAAGACATCCCGCCAGCTCTCCCAGATTTTCTCCGACAGCTCCTCGCTCAGCCCCAAGGTCCTCTTCTCCAGCATCATCGCCGACATCACGCATCGCGGCCAGGACGGCCAGCCGCGCACCAGGCACCTGCTGTACGCCTCCAGCGCCCTGCACAAGCTTGCCAGCTACGACAAGTGGGCGTCGTGCGTGGAGGACATGCTCTACGACCCCCTGGTCCTGCAAATGAACCAGTTCACACAGCATCACGGCACCCCCACCTACGTGCACTGCTGCGCCGTCTCCTACTACAGCTTCATCATCGCCAAGCGCCTGGGGCTCGACGCCCGCAGCGTCGCCCGCGCCGGCATGGTGCACGACCTCTACCTCTATGACTGGCGCAAGCGCGAGGGGGCCAACCCGGCCGACCACACCCTTCGCCATCCGCAGGTCGCCCTGGCCAACGCCGAGCGGCGTTTTGAGCTCAACGACACCGAGCGCGAGTGCATCAGGATGCACATGTGGCCCGCCGCCCCCGGCATCCCCCAGCACCCCGAGACCTATGTGATCAGCACAGTCGACAAGTACTGCGCCTGCCTGGAGGCCACCGGGGCCTACCACTCCATCCAGCAGCTGCGCACCCGCAAGATCGCCGCTGGGCGCGCGGTCGTGATGCAGCCGGTCAGCCCCGCGGTCGCCGCCAGCAACTAGGTGCCGCCTCACGCTCAAATTCCAAACGGCAAGGCCTCGGTCCCTGGGACCGGGGCCTTTCTCATGGGGACGGCGGCGCATCAATATCTCGTTGTTTATCGTACAATTTTATTTACAATTATTTAAATATTTTGTGCCTTATGCCAGATAAGCACCATGGATTTTATGTCGACGATACATTGACTCGATATAATCGCTCGCGATACCGTCGCATAAGCAGGCGTGGCGGGAGTGGTGCCACGCGTCAAACCGGCGGCTGGGCACCCATGCCGCAGGCTGCCTGATGCGCCACTCTGACGGCAGCACAAGGCGCCATCGGGCTCCCCTCCCGAACCCCCAGACGGAGCGGTTCTGGGATGACGACTGCTGCCAGGAGGAGGCGCCATGGACCAAGCGTTTGATTACAGCGCGGTCGACCGCATATTGGAGCGGCACGACCCAAGCCCGCATTCCGTCATCGCGATTCTTCAGGACATCCAGGAGCACTACAACTACCTGCCAAGAGAGATATTCCCCTACGTCGCGCGCCGCATCCATGTGGGCGAGGCCCGGCTGTACGGCGTGGCCACCTTCTACAAGAACTTCTCGCTCGAGCCCAAGGGCAAGTGCATCATCCGCTGCTGCGACGGCACCGCCTGCCACGTGCGCGGATCAAACCCCATCCTCGAGCGCCTGCGCGAGGAGTTTGGCCTGAAGGACGGCGCCATCACCACCGACGACGGCGAGTTCACCGTGGAGACGGTGGCCTGCCTGGGCGCCTGCGGCCTGGCGCCCGTGCTCACGGTCGACGGCGAGGTGCATGCCTCGATGACGCCGGATAAGGCAACCGAGCTCGCAAATGAGCTCAAGGAGCGGGCGGGGGTGGCCAAATGAACAAGCTCGCAAGCGTGAAGGAGCTCGACAAGCTCCGCGCCCAGTGTAAGGCTGTGGCCGCCGCCGAGCGCAAGAAGATCCTGGTCTGTGCCGGCACCGGCTGCGTGTCCGGCGGGTCGCTGGACGTGTACCGCGAGCTCAAGGACATCATGGACGAGCGCGGCATCCCGGTTGAGGTCGAGCTTGCCGAGGAGCCCCATAAGGACGTGGTGGGCCTCAAGCCCAGCGGCTGCCTGGGCCTCTGCGAGCTGGGGCCGCTGGTGCGCATCGAGCCCGAGGGCTGGCTGTACACCAAGGTCGGCGTTGACGATTGCGCAGAGATCGTCGAGAAGACCATCGTC
>OMWF01000092.1 GCA_900314665.1 uncultured Actinomycetes bacterium | reverse complement strand
CCCCCCGAACGCCGGGGCGGCCACCAATCGGGTGCTGGATGTGATCGAACGTCAGATGAGGCACCGGATCTCGTCCGCCCCGCCGCAAGCTCAACATACCCCCACATACGAATCGCCCCTCGATAGCCGGCAAACTATCGAGGGGCGATTCCAGGAGGGAGGCGGTCACGGCGGCAACCATGATCGCGATAAACGGCGGAGATGCGCGAGGGGAAGGCCGGCAGTCCTTATAAACCCCCTCGCGTCATCTCGCCAAAGCGGGAGTATCGCGACTGGGGCGAGACGCGCCAAGCAGCACTAAAAAAACCGCCTGCATCTTCTGCGGCGGTCATGAAAGAATGCAGCGCACGGGCTGCCTGCATTCCATTCATGCTCCGGTGTCCGCAGAGATGAACGTCTCGCTCATATGAGCGATGGGAGACGAGCACGTATTCTGGCTTATCGTCAGCATGCGCTTGCTGCAGGCACCTTCCCAGGAACTTCCCAGTGGTCGTCAACCTGAAGCTTGGACGAATCACAGCAACGGCCTTGCGCGGGGTTCTCACCCGACTTCCGTAAGACCCGTCTCCCGTTGTCAAGGTATGTGAAGAGTATAGCCATCCGGTTCTCAGGCTGTCAACGTGCGTAATCAGAAATTAACAGATTCCTGCAGGTCGGCTCGAGGTTCCAGGAACATCTGCCGGCAGAGCTCCCGCCCGGTCTCGGTCTTGAACACGCGCTCGAGGCCTGCTCGCACGGCCTTCTCGGACACCCCGTCCTCATAGAGGTTCACCAGCATGTCCGCTTCAAGCAGTATCTGCCAGTCCGGTCCGTCAACCCCGGCATAGGTGTGGTGATGGCCGATGAGAAAGCAGATGCGCCGGATGTCCTCGGGCACAAATCCGTCCTTCTCAAGCAGCGGCTCTGCCTCTGCCGGCCCCAGCTCCTCCTGGTTCTTGCCGCCGCAGTCCCCGCGCTCGACCTCCGCTCGGTGGATCCCTATGTCGTGCAGGTAGGCCGCCGCCTCAAGCACCAGGCGAGTGTGGGCGTCAAGCCCCTCTCCCTCGGCAATGAGCTTGGCAAACGCATGCACCTTGATGAAGTGCTGGATGCGCCTGGGGTCCCCGTGGTCGTATGCCACCATGTCGCGGCAGAGGCGATTGAGCTGGGTCCGGGGCGCGGCGGGGTTCTCGCCGGTCATCGTGGCGCCCCCTCAGAGCGCGTGGTAGTCGGCCGGCACCGGAGCCACCACGCTCACATAGAGAAAGTCCACGTCGCCGGTGTTGGTGAAGCCGTGCGCGACGCCCTTGGGGCTCACGATGAGCTGCCCGGCGGCGACCGGCACGTCCTCGCCCGGCGCCGGATGAAACAGACCCTCGCCCTGCAGGCAGATCCAGACATCGTCCGAGGTGTCGTGACGGTGCATAGACACGGTCTGGCCCGGATGCACCACCCACACCGCGGCGCTGGTGCAGTCCGTGTCGTAGATGACCGTCTTGACGGCATGGTCCGGGCTTTCCTTGGCAACCTCCGACAGGGTGTAGACGCGCTGCTCAAGCTCCATGGCAGATCCCTTCTCGCCTTCTCGCGCTGATTGGTCGTTGGCCGGTGCCGCACCGGCACAATGTGCCGACCCGTTCATTCTAGCGTCAGAACGCCGTTCGAACCTCGCTCCCACAGGCCCGGCGCCGCGCCGCTTTAGCCCGGCGCACCCCCAAGCCGGCATGCACGATGTACAAAACTAGGTATCATAGGGAAGTTGTATCTAGTCGCCTGCGAGAGGAGCCGCATGCCCAAGGGAACGCTCTACGGAGTAAGCGTAGGACCGGGAGACCCCGAGCTCATGACGCTCAAGGCGGTCAGGGTCATCCGCTCCTGCCCCGTCATCGCCGCCCCTCGGGTGCGCACCCGCACGCTGGCGCTGGACATCGCCCGCGCGTCGGTCGACCTGTCCGGCAAGCAGATCATCTACCTGGACTTTGCGATGGGTGCCGAGAAGGGCAGCCGCGACGACGTCCACCGGCAGCTGGCCCGCGAGGTCTTTGCGGTGCTCGATCGGGGACAGGACGTGGCCCTGCTCAACCTGGGCGACGCCACCCTCTTTGGCACCTGGTCCTACCTTGAGGCCCTGACCCGCCAGGCAGGCTACGAGACCGAGACCGTCTCCGGCGTCACCAGCTTTTGCGCCAGCGCCGCCCGCCTGCACGCCAGCCTGACCGAGATGGAGCAGCCGCTGCACATCATCCCCGGGTACTCCGAGGACCTCGAATCCGAGCTCAAGCTGCCCGGCACCAAGGTGCTCATGAAGTCCGGCCGCGCCCTGCCGCAGGTCAAGGCCGCCATCGATAAGCTCGGCCTGGCCGATAAGGCACAGATGGTGGTCAACTGCGGCCTTCCCGACGAGCGCGCGCTCGACCACCTCGAGGTGGTCGGCGACGAGGGCTACTTTGTCATCGTGCTGGTGGGGGCCTGACCCATGACCTCAGGACAGCTCAGGTACGTCGACCGCAAGATGCTGCGCAGCGGCTACACCACCGGCTCCTGCGCCACCGGGGCCTCTCGGGCAGCCGCCATGATGCTGCTTGGCGAGCCCATCCCAACTAGCGTCAAGATCATGACCCCGCGTGGCATCGAGCTCACCCTGGACGTGCTTGACCCCAAGGTGGAGCGCGACGAGCAGGGCACCCCCGTCAAAGCCAGCTGCGCCATCCGCAAGGACGCCGGCGACGACCCCGACGCCACCCACGGAGCCCTGGTCTACTCAACCGTCAGCTTTGACCCCAGCGCCGAGGGGGTCGTCATCGACGGCGGCACGGGCGTAGGCCGCGTCACCCGCGAGGGCCTGAACCAGCCGGTGGGCGCCGCCGCCATCAACTCCACCCCGCGCCGCATGATCGAGGAGAACGTCCGCGAGGTGGCCGCCGCCCACGGGTGCACCGCCGGCCTCTCCGTCATCATCTCCATCCCCGACGGCGAGCGCCTGGCCGCCCAGACCTTCAACCCCCACCTGGGCATCCTGGGCGGCATCTCGGTGCTGGGGACCAGCGGCATCGTCGACCCCATGAGCGAGGCCGCCCTGGCCCGCACCACCGAGGCCGAGATCAGCGTCATCGCCGCCTCCGGGGCCCGCGACCTGCTCGTCACCCTGGGCAACTACGGCGAGGACTTTGCCACCGGGGTGCTTGGGCTCACCTTGGAACGCGACCACGTGACCTGCTCGAACCTCATCGGCGACACCTTGACCGCAGCCATCGAGCACCACTTTGAGCGGGTGCTTCTGATCGGGCACATCGGCAAGCTCGTCAAGCTGGGCATCGGCATCACCAACACCCACTCCCACAACGGCGACGGCCGCATCGAGACCCTGGTGAGCTGCGCGTTGGCGGTGGGCGCCCCCCTGGACGCCCTGCGCCGGCTGGCCGCCTGCGTCACCACCGACGCGGCCCTGGTGTCCCTGGGGCAGGACGGCCTGCTCGAGCCCACCTTGTCCGAGCTCTCCGACCGCATCGCCTACCATCTCAACCACTATGTGCATGACCAGCTGGAGGTGGCCTACATCTGCTTCACCGACCGCGGCCCCTACGCTGGAGAGCTCTTCAGAAGTCCGGACGCATCCACCCTCGAGCCACTCTGGAAGAAGGACGCATGATTCACTTTGTTGGCGCCGGCCCCGGCGCACCCGACCTCATCACCCTGCGCGGCAAGAGCTACCTCGAGCAGGCCGACGTCATCATCTACGCCGGCTCCCTGGTCAACCCCGCGCTCCTCGAGTACGCCAAGGAGGGCTGCCAGGTCTACAACTCCGCCACCATGACGCTCGACGAGGTCATCGAGGTCATGGACGCCGCCGAGAAGGACGGCAAGACGACGGTCCGCCTACACACCGGCGACCCCGCCATCTACGGCGCCATCCGCGAGCAGATCGACCGCCTCGACGCGCTGGGATACGAGCATGACGTGACCCCGGGAGTCTCCAGCGCCTTTGGCACCGCCGCCGCCCTGCAGGCCGAGTACACGCTGCCCAACGTTTCGCAGAGCGTGATCTTCACCCGCATGGAGGGCCGCACCCCCATGCCGCCCAAGCAGTCCATCGAGGAGTTTGCCGCCCACCACGCCACCATGGTGATCTTCCTCTCCGCCGGCATGCTCGACACGCTCTCCGCCCAGCTCATCGCCGGCGGATACGAGCCCGAGACGCCCGCCGCCCTGGTCTACAAGGCCACCTGGCCCGACCAGAAGGTGGTGCGCGGCACCGTGGCGGAGCTGGCCGAGATGGGCGCCGAAAACAACATCACCAAGACCGCCCTCACGGTGGTGGGCTGGTGCCTGGGCAACGATTACGAGCTCTCACGCCTCTACGCCGATGACTTCTCGACCGAGTTCAGGAAGGCCAAGCACTCATGAGAATCGCTCTTCTCGCTTTCTCGGACAGGGGCATTGGGCTGGGCGAACGCATCGAGCAGGCCCTCACCGCCGACACCGGGGCCAACAACTACGCCCGTGAGGAGGACGTGAACACGGTCACTGTGGAGCGCTGCGGCAGAGGCGAGCTGGCGGCCTGGACCGACCGGCACTTTGACTCCGCCGACGCCCTGGTCTTTGTGGGCGCCTGCGGCATCGCCGTGCGCGCCATCGCCCCCCACGTGGAGCACAAGACCTCGGACCCGGCGGTGGTGGTCGTCGACGAGCTGGGGCGCTTCTCGATCTCACTGCTCTCCGGCCACATCGGCGGAGCCAACGCCCTCGCCTCCGCCATCGCCCGCAT